>JAISRC010000100.1 GCA_031273845.1 Desulfovibrio sp. | reverse complement strand
TATTTTCTGTAACATACTGATATTTTTATATATAGCAAATCCGATCAATGAAAGCCGTATATAATAATTTCAGTATGTTATAAATATTTTAAGGCAAAGTCCGACAGGCTCCTAGATGGGCAACAGTCTGACCATAATTATCTCGCCAGTCCCAGTTATTAAAACCCGCAGGCAGATGACCACTTCCTGCAGCCTCATGAGCAACAGTTTTGCCCTCATTATCTCTCCAATTCCAATTAATGAAATCCACAGGCAAATGCCCATATACAACAGCTTCGTGGGCAACAGTCCGCCCTTCATCATCCCGCCAATCCCAGTTACTGAAATCAGCAGGCAGATGTCCGCCGTTGGCAGCCGCATGAGCAACAGTCCAGCAATCATTATCTTTCCAGTCCCAATTAGCGAAATCTGAAGGCAGATGACCACTTCTTGCAGCCTCATGGGCAACAGTACGACCATAATTATTTCGCCAGTCCCAGTTATTAAAACCCGCAGGCAGATGACCACTTCTTGCAGCCTCATGGGCAACAGTACAACCATCGTTATCTTTCCAGTCCCAATTATTGAAATCCGCAGGAAGATGACCACTTCTTGCAGCCTCATGGGCAACAGTACGACCATCGTTATCTTTCCAGTCCCAATTATTGAAATCCGCAGGAAGACGGCCTTGGCGCGCAACCAAATGGGCAACGGTAAGTCCGTCATTGTCCCGCCAGTCCCAATGCTGAAAATTCATAAGCGGAAACCCGTGAAAAGCCGTCTCACGAGCAACAGTATGGCCACTATTATCCCGCCAGTCCCAATGCTGAAAATCAGCAGGTAGGTGCCCGCCAACAGCAGCATAATGGGCAACAGTGCATCCATCATTGTTTTTCCATTCCCAATGCTGGAAATCTGAAGGTAGATGTCCGTGGAGAGCAGCATCGTGGGCAACGGTTCGACCTTTATTATCCCGCCAGTTCCAGTACTGGAAGTCAGCAGGCAGTTGCCTGCCAACAGTGGCACAATGGGCAACAGTGCATCCATCATTGTCTTTCCATTCCCAATGCTGGAAATCTGTAGGAAGATATCCTTCTATCGCAGCCTCATGGGCAACAGTACGGCCATTTTTATTTTGCAGGTCCCAATTGTTGAAATTCGCAGGCAGGTATCCAAACTGATCGGAAACCTCAAATGCTTGCTTCGCTTCATTTTCAGGTACTTGGGCTTTGACTTGGATTTTACTCTCATCATCCATAACGAAACACCTTTCCATTTTACAAATTTCCATTTTACAAACTTTTTCACCAAGTTATGCATTCAATCTGGCAAGTTCCCGGTAAGGCTGCTTTTCGTTTTATCCCTTCTTGCCGTTTGAAAATACCCTATTATACACCCGGAATTTGGAACTGATAACTAAACTGATAAAATTTTTATGAAAAAAAATTGCGGAAATCGGATAACATATTGAAATAACGTAAAAAGGGAATCAGATTGTTCAGATTCCCTTGTTCCATGTGTTTATCGTTCAAACTATCTAATGCGCTGTCGCGCATTCTCGATTTTGTTCAAGTTGCAAGCAACTTGAAAAAACCGAGAGCTTATTTTATTTTCATATTTTCTTGATTATACTCATTTATCACCCGATTCATTGCACTCATAATTCGCCATACCAATTTTTATCTTCCTATTGTATATATATAACTGGAAATATTTCCAGTAGCATAAAAATTAAAAATATTGTCAATATTATATTTTAGCATACAGAATATGAAAATTTGTCATTTTTTATATTGGAGTTGGAATAAATTTTCGGAATATTTTTGAAATATATATCAAATCACTCCTTTTTAACGAGAAAAGGAGTCGGTATATCAATAGAGAAAGGACTCAGGATAACTCCCAAGTCCTTGATTTTACTGGTGGTGGAGGTGGACAGAATTGAACTGACGGCCTCTTGAATGCCATTCAAGCGCTCTCCCAACTGAGCTACACCCCCACAGGGCAAACTATGTCAAACTTCAAGCATTTTCAGGGATTGCAGGCAGGCAGAAGAACTTGAATGCCATTCAAGCGCTCTCCCAACTGAGCTACAGCCCCACACGGCACACTATGTCAAATATCAAACCCTTTCAGTGGATGACCGGCAGGCAAAGCGTTTTTGAATGCCGTTGCGCTCACCCGACTGAGTGCCCCCCCATAGACCCCATAGCGAGGTTTTACTGCCTCGTTTCCGCCGCCCTGTCAAGGGACTGTCCCCCGGCTAGTCCGCCGAATACGCCGCAACATGAAAAAAATTATCATATAACACATTGATTTCAAAGAATATTAAAAATATGTGCAAAAAAAATTCTCCGGCCCTCTTTTCAAGCCCGATTCGAGCCTTATACTTAGCACGTTCGTGACGGGATGCCCGCGGCGGACAGGGAAAGAGACTGCTCAGTCCCGCCCCGCGACCGTTCCGCAAACATATTTATATAAAAACCAAATTGTGGAGGTTTACGCATCATGAAGCTGACGCCCCTTAACGACCGTGTCCTGGTCAAACGCCTCGAAAGCGAAGAAAAGACGGCAGGCGGACTGTACATTCCGGATACCGCCAAGGAAAAGCCTTCCAAAGGCGAAGTGGTCGCCGTGGGACCGGGCAAAACCGCTGAAGACGGTAAGACCATAGCCATGACCGTAAAGAAAGGCGACCTGGTGCTGTTCAACAAGTATGCGGGCACCGAAATCAAGCTGGACGGAGTGGATCATCTGGTTATGCGCGAAGACGACATCCTCGCCGTCATCGGCTGATTTGAGCAATCTTCAAACGAACAACATCAATTTCAGGAGAATACACATGCCTGCCAAAGAAATGCTTTTTGATTCCAAAGCCCGTGAACGCCTCGCCCGCGGTGTGGACACCTTGGCCAACGCCGTCAAGGTTACCCTCGGTCCCAAGGGCCGCAACGTGGTAATCGAAAAATCCTACGGCTCCCCCGTCATCACCAAGGACGGCGTGACCGTTGCCAAGGAAATTGAGCTGGAAGACAAGTTCGAGAATATGGGCGCCCAGATGGTCAAGGAAGTCGCTTCCAAAACCAGCGACATCGCCGGCGACGGCACCACCACCGCCACCATTCTGGCCCAGGCCATCTATAAAGACGGCGTGAAACTGGTCGCCGCCGGCCGGAACCCCATGTCCATCAAACGCGGCATCGACAAAGCCGTTGCCCGTCTGGTCACCGAGCTCGACGCCGTCGCCAAGCCCACCCGCGACCAGAAAGAAATCGCCCAGGTCGGCACCATTTCCGCCAACGCGGACAGCACCATCGGCAACATCATCGCCGAAGCCATGGGCAAAGTCGGCAATGAAGGCGTGATCACCGTCGAAGAAGCCAAAGGCCTGGAAACCACTCTGGAAGTGGTCGAAGGCATGCAGTTCGACCGCGGCTACCTCTCTCCCTACTTTGTCACCAACGCCGACAAGATGATCTGCGAACTGGACGAACCGCTCATCCTCATCAATGAGAAAAAAATCTCCAGCATGAAGGAAATGCTCCCCGTTCTGGAACAGATCGTCAAGATGAGCCGTCCCCTGCTGATCATCGCCGAAGATGTGGACGGCGAAGCCCTCGCCACACTGGTGCTGAACAAACTGCGCGGTTCCCTGCAGGTCGCGGCCGTCAAGGCCCCCGGCTTCGGCGACCGCCGCAAGGCCATGCTTCAGGATATCGCCGTTCTCACCGGAGGTTCCGTGGTGTCCGAAGAAATGGGCATTAAACTTGAAAACCTCTCCGTTTCCGACCTCGGAACCGCCAAACGCATCGTCATCGACAAGGACAACACCACCATAGTGGACGGTGCCGGCAAATCCGAAGACATCAAGGCCCGCGTCAAGCAGATCCGCGTCCAGATTGATGAAACCACCTCCGATTATGACCGCGAGAAGCTTCAGGAACGTCTGGCCAAGATAGTGGGCGGCGTTGCCGTCATTCACGTCGGCGCGGCGACGGAAACGGAAATGAAAGAAAAGAAGGACCGCGTGGAAGATGCCCTGAACGCCACCCGCGCGGCCGTTGAAGAAGGCATCGTTCCCGGCGGCGGCACCGCATATCTGCGCGTTGCCAAATCCCTGGACGAAGTCAAACCCGCCGACGACGACGAAGCCGCCGCGGTCGCCCTGGTGCGCCGAGCCATTGAGGAACCCCTGCGCCAAATCGCGTCCAACGCCGGCTTTGAAGGCTCCATAGTCGTGGAAAAGGTACGTGAAGGCAAGGACGGCTTCGGCTTTGACGCCGCCACCGGCGAATACTGCGACCTGAACAAGGCCGGCGTCATAGACCCCAAAAAAGTGGCGCGCATCGCCCTGCAGAACGCGGCCTCCGTGGCTTCCCTGCTGCTCACCACCGAATGCGCCGTGGCCGAGAAACCTGAGGCCAAGAAAGACGCCGGCGGCATGGGCGGCGGCGGCATGGGCGGCGGCATGGGCGGCATGGGCGGCATGTACTAGGAAGGATTTGCTTGCAAATCCTTGCCGCGAGATTGGAGCAGGCCGCCGTTGCCCGCCGCAAGCAACTATCTCACATAAAAGGCTGCAGAGCGTTTCAACGCCGAATTGCCTTGGAACATTTCAAAGCGGAGGGGGGCTTTGCCCCCTTCCGAATCTTCACAAAACTTCGTAAATCCGCGTGTATACGTTGTCGAAGACCAGCCTGAAATAGGGCGCGGCAAAAGGATCGTCGGGCGGACGCACCAGAAGCTGCACCATCATCGTATTGTAAAATACATCGTCCATGACCAGTTTGTCGCCGGCCGACCCGGAAAAAATGCCGGGTCCGCGCAACCGCGACCAGAACGCGCGCAGAACAGAATCCTTTTCCTCATCCTCGGATGCCGGCCGGCTTGCTCTGAAGATAAAGTGATACGCACCGTAGCGGTTGAAGTCAAAACGCTCAAGTTCCTCGTCCTCGAAAACTGTAATGGTGGATGCATAGATGGGTCCGGCTTCTTCCGAAAGCACGATACCCCTGTCCACATTGTACTCCAGCGCCGGAGTCAGGTTGCTCATTAAGGCGCCGGGCGCGGTTTTGTTTTCAAAGTTCCATGATCCGTAGCGCGTCACCCATAGTCCGAGGTGCAGCAGGTCGAAGCTGACGATCAGATACTGCCTGCCGGGCGCGCGGATCAGGGGCTTGCTCCTGTCCCCGAGGTCGCGCATCAGGTTCTGCGCCCCGACTGCCGACAGGCCGGCAAAGACGTTGCCGGGTACATTGCCTTTCAGGGCGGTGTACTTGATGATCTGCCGGGCGAAACGCGGGTCTTCCGTTGTATAGACTGCCGCAGGCAGATAAAGCGAAGGGCCGCCGTGGCGCGCCCCGTCGGCTATGCAGGCCCGGCGGGCAAAATGATGCGTCGCATAGCCCCAGTCCCACCAGTTCCAGATCATGGCGTCCTCGGGACTGTGGGTGCTCAGGAAGGAGAGTCCCTGCGCCTGTTCGCGGCTGAAAACCGGCCCCTGCGAGTAATCCGGGATATGTCTGATCAGGGGCCATGCAAAAATCAGGGTGCAGAACAGACAAAAAGTCGTGCGCAGCAGGCATGTCCGTCCGAAGCCGGCATCCGCGCCGCCCGCTTCCGCCGGGTGACATTCCATGCCCTCCTCGCTCTCCGTACCCTTCGCATCCGTTGGGCGCGCCCTGCGCGCGCGTCGCCGGGCAAGCGCCCCGGCAGCGTAATCGGCCAGACGACCGGCCTCCGTACACAGGGTAATCAAGATTACCGGCGCGCCGAACATGGTCATGCGCGCCCCCATATGCAGGCTGAGCAGGTGCAGGGCAAAGAGCGGCGTCAGCCAGAGCATGGCCGGTACAGTCAGGACGCGAAGGAGGAAAAGGACCGCCCCGATCAGTACAGGGAGTTCAAAGGGATAGACATACAGCAACATCTCGCGCACGCCGATTGTCTGCACCTCAATGATGGATTGGGACACCGACGGGAACACCAGCGGACCGTCGACCGGGGACAGGGGCGAAACATCGCCGCTGCGCCGCGTGTAGGCAATGAACGAGCGGGCCATGTTCTGCAGCACGGCGGCGTCCGCCGCCCCCGCGCAGACAAGCGCCCAGAGGACGAACAGGACGCGCCCGTTCATGAGCAGATCGCCCGCTTTCCGCATGAATGCCACCGCCGCGGCGTCTTCCCTCCATCGCGCGCAGACTAGGGCTACCGCGAAAAAGGCGGCGCAAAAAAAACCCGGCACGCCTGTCAGCAGAGGCAGGGCATGGCAGAGTGAGCCGGCCAGAAGCGTTTTGCGTCCGCCTTTGGGGCCGAGCGCAAGCGCGGCGCAGGGCAGTATAAACACGGAAAAGCGCGTGAGATAGGGAAAGATGGAGTGCCACTCCTGCATCATGTAACCGGCCAGCCCGGACAAGGCGAACAAGGCGAGGGTTGGCGCGGCAAGCAACCCGTCGCTTTTGCGGTCCGGGCCGTGGGACGCCGTGTCGACGCTGTCCGCCAAGGGCGGACAAAGGGCTTCCAAAGGACTTTTCAGGTACGGGGCAAGCCCTATGGCGGGCACAAGACCGAGCATGACGGCAAAGAAAAGGATCACCAGATCCGTGTCGTAAAATCCGAGCAGGGTGCGGGCGCAGAAACCGGGCGTCAGGGAGGTCAGCACTCCGGCGCAAAGTCCCGCATAGGGTCTTCCCAGGCCTGCGCACCAGAGAAAAACGCCGAGGGCCGTCAGGGCGCTCATGAAAACGGGCAGATAGAAGCCCGTCAGGGCCGGTCCCATAGCGATCAGGCCGGAAATCAGGCGCGCCGCTTCGGACATCGGGTGCCCGACCCCGAATTCAAAGCCTTCGGCCCCGGCAATCCAGTGGTAGGCGTCATGGGTGGCGAACAGGTATTCGTCCCCCAGACGGAACGCTCCGTCGTCCCAGAAAGGCAGTTCCAGCAAACGCGCCCCGGCGGCAAGGACAAAGGTCAGGCAGAGACAGAGCAGGACGGCGCGTCCGTTGCCCGGAGCACCGGAGACGGACGGGAGGAAAAAGCTTTCGCGCGGGAAGATCAGCTCACGGAGCGCATCGCCCCTGACAAGGCCTGCGCGCTCCGCAGGAATTTGCCCGTTGCGGGCCTGCAGGGGATCGCCGTGGGACAGGCTTGTCTCATTGCCGCAGAGCGGGTCTGCCCCGCCGGCGCTTGGCAGGCTTGCCGCGTTGTCGCAGGGCGGGTTTATCCCGCTGCCGCAAGGTAATTGCAGGCGTAAAATGTTACTCGGGATGCGGCGCATGGACGGGCGGCTCGTTTTTTTGCACTGCCTGGAGAAAGCGGAGATCATTGCCGACGGTGTAGCTCCGGGGAGGGGCGGCTGTCCAGATAGTATCGCACAGGGCCGTTTTTTCCGCCGCAGGCCGGTCCCGGGTGAACAAAATGCAGGTGAAGCCGTTTTTCAGGTATTTTTCGAGGAAGTTGAGCAGCTTGTCCACGGGCATGAAGGCCCGGCTTACGATGAGATCCGGGTTCGCGTTGCCGTGCAGAAAGTCTTCGGCCCGGCCGTGGTATACGCTTGTGCCGGGCAGGGGGTGGGCGGCCAGGAAGGCGCGCATGAACAGAGCGCGTTTTTCGCGCGCCTCAACCAGCACATAGCTTCCTTCGCCGCGGACCATGCGCAGAGGCAGACCGGGCAACCCCGCGCCCGCGCCGAGGTCCGCGCAGAAAGGCTCCGGGGGCAAAGGCAACTCGTTCAGATAGTCCGCCAGATAAAAGCTGTCCGCAACCAAGGTGCGCAGTATCTCCAGGGGACGCCCCGGCCCGGTAAAGTTCGCCGTCCGGCTCCATTTCGCCAGCAGGCCGAGATAGGCGCACAGGGGCGGAAAAAGGTCGTCCTCGAGGGTAAATCCCAGGTCTTCCACAACGGCCCGCACGGCATCCGGCGCGGGAGCAAAGGCCCCGGATTCCATGCGGCTTACAGGTAATCCGGATCAACGGCCGCAGGGCCGTCCCCGAACATAATGCGGACAAAGTGTACCGAATGCTGGTCCACGGGCATGATGGGAAAATTGCGGCGGCAGACATCGCAGGCTATCATGGAAGGCTGGAGCGGGGCGGGCACGGGGATCTGCCGGCGGCAGTAGGGGCAGATATAGAAAAAGACCAGTTCCATGCCGGACGGTTTGACAGGCTCCGGTTGCGGCCGCGGCATATCAGTCCTCCAGCAGGCTGTTGCCGGTCATCTCCGGCGGCTGATCCATCCCCCAAAGGCGCAGGATGGTGGGAGCGATGTCCCCGAGCTTGCCGTTCCCGAGCCGGGCGGGGGGATTCGCGCCCGCTATGACCAGGGCCACGGGATTTTTGCTGTGCGCTGTCTGCGGATGCCCTTCCGGCGTGAGCATTTCCTCGGCGTTGCCGTGGTCCGCCGTCAGCAACAGCCGTCCGCGGCGTTTTTCGACCGCGACGAGCACCCGGCCCACGCACTCGTCCACAGCCTCGCAGGCCTTGATTGCGGCCGGGATCACGCCGGTATGCCCGACCATGTCCAGATTGGCGAAATTACAGACCGTGAAAGGAAAGTCTCCGGATTCCCACTCCCGGATCAGGGTATCCGTCACCTCACGGACGCTCATCTCCGGTTTCAGGTCGTAGGTAGGTACGTCGCGGGGCGACTTGATCAGCCGCCGTTCCTCGCCGGGCAGCGCTTCTTCCCGCCCGCCGTTGAAGAAGTAGGTAACGTGGGCGTATTTTTCTGTTTCGGCAATGCGCAACTGCCGTATCCCGGCCCTGGACACAACTTCGCCCAGGCCCATGTCAAGGTTCGGGCGCTGAAAGGCAACGGGCATGGGGAAGGATTTCTCATAGGACGTCATGGTGGCAAAGGCGGCCGTATGCGGAACCCTGCCCCGCTCGAACTCCGTAAAATTGTCGTCGGACAGGCATTGCGCGAGCTGTCTGGCGCGGTCGGCCCGAAAATTGAAGAAAAAGACGGCATCACCGTCGCGGATGGGTTCCGCCTCGCCCTTATCGTCCGCTATGAGGCGGGGGCTGATGAACTCGTCGCTTTCGCCCGCCGCATAGGCCGCCTGTATCGCGCTTTCGGGATCGGCAAAAAGGGGCGCGCGTCCGCGGACTATGGCGTCCCATGCCTTTTGCACGCGGTCCCAGCGTTTGTCCCTGTCCATGGCGTAATAGCGTCCGCAGATGCAGGAAACGCGGGCCGAGGGGCCGAGTTTTTTCATCAGCACGCGCATAAAGCCCAAGCCGGAGTCGGGCGCGGTGTCCCGCCCGTCCGTAAAGGCGTTGACGCGCGCCGGGACGTCGGCGTTTTCCGCCGCTTGCAGCAGGGCGAAAAGGTGATTGATGTGGCTGTGTACGCCGCCGTCGGACAGAAGGCCCAGCAGGTGCAGTTTCCCGCCGCTTTTCCGGGTCGCGTCCAATGTCTGCGTGAGCGCGGGATTGCTGAAGAAGCTCCCGTCTTCCAGGGCCATGTCGATGCGCGTCATATCCTGGTAGACAACGCGCCCCGCGCCTATGTTCATGTGTCCGACCTCGGAATTGCCCATGTAGCCGTCCGGCAGACCGACGGCGCGGCCGGAGCAGAGCAGTTCGGCGCGCGCCGGCAGGGCGAGCAGCGAGTCAAGGTGCGGGGTCGCGGCTTGGGAAACGGCGTTGCCCGGCCCGGCCGGAGCTTGGCCCCATCCGTCCAGGATCAGGAGCAGCGTGGGGGTAAAGGCGCTCATTGTTGTTCCATCCTCCTGGTATCGGCCAGAATCGGGGCTTTGGGCCACATTTCTTCCAGACGGAACAGATCGCGGCTTTCCGCCTGGAAAATATGGACGACCAGATCGTTGAAGTCCAGCAGTATCCAACTCCCCAGCGTGTACCCTTCCATGTGCAGGTACTCAATGTTGTCATCCCGCGCGGAGGCCAGCAGATGTTCGGCCAAGCCCTGTCCGTGGCGCACGGAACGCGCCCCGGAGATGACGACTGCATCGTACAGGGAATTTTCCCCGGAGAGATCAAGGGCTACTATGTCCACAGCCTTTTTGTCCAGAAGCCGCAAGACCACGGCGGCGGCTTTTTCGCGGACGGGAACAAGGGAGAAGTGCGTCTGTTTTGTCGGCATGAATCCTCTTGTTTTTGTCTATACGGCATTTCTCCGGATTTCGCAATGATGCCGGCCTGTCGGAACAGGGCAATTGAGCGAAGCTGGCAACACATTGAAATATCAAGATAAATTTTCGAGATGCCGATTTAAAGAATCTTGTTATTTCAAACTGTTATCGTTTTTCATTCGATTGCCCTGCCTGTCGGAATCCGCCGCGTCTCGCCTTTTCAGAAAAAGATTGCCGATTTGCCGGCAATGCCGGGCATCGCTGATGTTGATTTTGAGATTCCGCTTTCGCGTGAACTTGCACGACCTGCGGACTTTTCCTGAAGTTTGTTTTCGTTTCCTAACAATAAAGAAAATTTTGATGAAAAATGCGGCGAATCTTTTTTCCGAAAAAAGAAAAATTTTTATTGACATCGGTAGAAACTTGGAGCAGAAGGCTGTTTCGCGCTTCGGGCCGGCCTCTGCCCGAATTTTTTTTCGGGCGGCGGAGCGCGGGCGAGGCCGGTTCTTTGACAAGTGAAGAGTGAGAGGAAAGGAAGAGAAGATTCAGCTGGAGTTGATCTGGATAAAGATCGATTCTTCTAGAGCAATCAACTGGAG
>JAISRC010000059.1 GCA_031273845.1 Desulfovibrio sp. | reverse complement strand
TTCTGTAACATACTGATATTTTTATATATAGCAAATCCGATCAATGAAAGCCGTATATAATAATTTCAGTATGTTATAAATATTTTAAGGCAAAGTCCGACAGGCTCCTAGAGCATTTTACAAATTTGATACGTCCCACTCGGCGTTTTCCGGCGCATGTGAATTGCGCCTAAGCCTCGTGGGGCGGGCGGCGGCGCTCCGCGCTTTCGCCGCCGGAGCAATTTCATTTTGAAATTGTTCTAACCATCAGCCGGAAGAGAGGACGACGATGAAGAAGATTTTGCGCAAAGTATCGGCGGCGGCAACGGCGGCCTGCCTGATCATGTTCCTGACGGGGCAGGCCGGGTCGGCGGAGCAGAAGATCCTGAAGGTCGGATATACCGGGGGGCTTTGCGAGGCCCCGTTGCATATTGCCATAGAGAAAGGCTTTTTCGCCGGGGAGGGCTTGGTGGTGGAAGCGATCAAACTCGCGCCCGGCACCAACTTCGAGGCGATCACCGCAGGCAAGATTGATGCAAGTTTCGGACTTCTGGCAACCTTGATCCAGCCGCTGTCCAACGGCTTGCCCATCAAAATCACGACCGGCCTCCATACCGGCTGCGACAAACTTCTGGTTCCCGCCGGTTCTCCCATCAAAAAACCGGCCGATTTCAGAGGGAAACGCATCGGGGTACCCAGCCTGACAAGCAGCCCCATCATGTTTGCCAAACGGGCGCTGGCGGCGGCGGGGGTCAATGTGGGCAACAAAAACCTGGAAGTGGATTTCATTGTCTTTTCCAACGCGGAACTGCCTCTGGCTCTGGAACGGGGCGCGGTGGACGCCCTTGCCGCCAATGACCCTGTGGCCGCGCGCGCCGCGAAAGAATACAACCTCACCGTCCTTGTCGATTCAGCCCTGACCCCGCCGTACAATACGCAGTATTGCTGCGCGGCCTATGTCAGCGCGGAACTCGCCGCCAAGGACCCGGAAAGCGCCGCAAGATACACGCGGGCCATGCAGAAAGCCGCTGCCTGGATTCAGAAGAATCAGGACGAAACGACACAAATTCAGGTGGAGAAAAAATATGTGGCTGGCGATCCGATATTCAACGCCTCGGTGCTGAAAACCTACAACTATATTCCTTCCGTCAAAGGCGCTTACAGCGCCTTCGGGATCACCGCCCAGGAACTGAAAGCCATAGGCATTCTGGGAGACAAGGCGGATGTGGAATTTCTGCAGAAAAACAGCTTCGCCCTTCTGCCCGGGGTGGAAGAAAGCATGCAATAGCGCATTGCAAAATTGAAAATGTGAGGGTGTCGGCCTGAAAGCATTATCGGGCCGACACCCTCACATTTTCCGTCCGCATATACGGATTTCCGCGCGCAAGCCCGGACATCAGCCTTCTTGTTCCGTGGCCAGAATCTGGTAGTCGAAATTCGCAGTGGCTATGCGGTCAATATTCACCAGGCGCCCGATAGTCGTTTTTTCATTTTGCAGCTTCTCGGTAATAAGACGCTCCCGCCCCATCAGCATGCGGGTTTTGTCGAGAATGTCCTGCGCATCCTCCCGCGGCACCACGACCACTCCGTTGCCGTCGATAATGACGGCATCACCGGGAGAAACGCTTACCCCGGCGCATTGCACCGTGACATTGACATGCCCGTAAGCAACGACAGCCGCCACATTGGGTACGATACCCTTGCTCAGCACGGGGAACCCGATCTTTATGATTTCCTCGACATCGCGCACGGCGCCGTCGATCACAGCCGCAAGCACCCCCTGGTTTATTGCGGACAAGGTCATGTTCTCGCCCCAAAATGCCGTGTTCAACGAACCTCTGGCATCTACCACGATAATGTCACCCGGCCGGCACAGATCAATCGCCTTGAACACCGCTCCAAGGTCCGAAGCCAGCGTTTTGACTGTGACGGCTGTTCCCGTCAGACGGATACCGGGGAAAAGCGGGCGCATATCTCCGGTCATGGCATTATACCGGCCCAGGCAATCGGACACGGCGCAAGTCACGGAATCATGCTTATCCAGCAGATTTTGAAAGCCTTTTATGATTTCAGGCGAAGTTCTGGTAATTGCACCGATATACATGACGGCTCCCGGCGTTTGTGTCCACAATTGTCCGGTTCATGTCCAGCGAGAAGGAAGACAACATGTTTATCAACTTCTGTCAACAGCATCACCCCGCGCGCCGGGGCAATCGCATGAAGTGGATAATAAACTGAAATATCAAGATAATTTTTTGAGGCCTTGATTTAAAAAACTTATTATTTCAAAGCATTATCGTTTTTCATTCGATCGCCCTGCCCGGCGCGCCCGCCGGCTCCGCGTTCTCCCGGCCGGCGGCAAAGCCGGAGCACTGTTCACAGCAAACCCACGTTCCAGTTGAACTCTCCCGGCCGGGCCGAAGCGCTCAGGCTCTGCGGGACCGTTTCTTCCATATGGATAAAGCTCGCGTAGCCGGCGCGTTCCAATTCGGCCTGCTTGTCCCGCAGGTTCAGGGGCCAGGCCGGGTAGATCCAGAGGTTCTCCCCGTAGCGGCGCAGGAAAAAATCCTCGCCTTTGGGACTGCGGAAGGCGTCCTTGCCGTTCACGGCTTCCGCTCCGAATCTGCTCATGCCCACGGGCCAGAAGCCGGAAAGGACGATGCCCAGGGGCAGGGAGGCGGCGGCGGGCAGGGCGAGCAGGTCTTCCCGGCCGAGTTCGGGGCTGACCACAGCGGCGTTGAAACCGAGGGAGCGCACGGCTTCCAGGGCGCGGGCATTGGCCAGATTGCAGAAGGGGCCGGCCGTCAGGTCGAGTTTTTTCTCTTGGGGGACAAGGTTTATCTGCCAGGGCGAGTTCAGTACGAAGCTACGCGCGCCGTCGCGCAGAACCCTGTGTATAAGGCCCTGCCATGTTTTTTCCTCATCCGGCCAGATAACGGGGGGCAGCCACCAGACGATGCGGGGGCAGACGGTGCGGGAAACGGCGCGCAGGACGCCGGGGGAGAGCCATAGGGCGTGCGTTGCGCCCGGACCGGCGTGTTTGCCTGCCTCGCGTCCGCGGGGCACGGAAGAATGCAGGAACATTTCCGTTTTGCGCCCGGCGTTTTTACGGGGCATCGGCCGCCGGGGTTCTGCGGTGCTTTCCGCTTCGCCTTTGTGCGCCTTCAACGCCTGTTTGCGCAGGCGTTCCGTCCAGGCGGCGATCAGTTTTTCCAGTTCCGGCTCCCTGCGGTCGATGAGAAAGAGCGGCGTGCCGTTGGGGGGGGCGCTGTTCCCCGGCAGTTTGAGAACGAAGGGCCGGCCGGCTTCATGACCGGCGTGCACGGGCAGGGTGCGGTGCCACGGCTCGTCTTCGCTGCCCGCGCGCAGGTAATCGCCCGGCATAAGGTCCAGGCGCGGGGTTATTTCGTATTTGCCTTCGGAATTTTTGCGGATTCTGCCGCAGAGCAGGCCGGAAGCCGTCTGCCTGTCTTTGTGCGTACGCGGCGCGGAATCCGTGCCCGCGAACAGGGCGCGCGCTCCGGGCCTGCCCAAGGCGGCGGCGATCAGGTCCAGCGCCTCACGGCGCGCCCCGGCGTTATCGCTCTCGTCGCGCAGCAGGCGGTATGCCTTGACCATGTGATAGACGTAATGCGGCCCTTTTTTGCGCCCTTCTATTTTCCAGGCTTTCAGGTGTTCCAAGGGAAGCAGGTCGCGCACGCGGACATCCAGCGAAAGGTCCGGGCTGGAGAAGAAGCGTCCCGTGCGTCCTTTTTGGGCATAGACGCGCCGGCAGGGCTGAACGCATCGGCCGCGCAGACCGCTGCGCCCGCCCATGTAACTCGACCACCAGCAACGGCCGGACACGCAGAAGCAGAGCGCGCCGTGCACGAAAATTTCCATATCCAGGTCGGGAGGACAGGCGTTGTTCAGGCTGCGTATTTCCTCAAGGGTCAGTTCCCGCGGCAGAATGACCCTGTCCGCGCCGAGCCGGCGGGCCGCAGTCAGTGCCGTGCTGTGTGTCGCGTTGCCCAGCGTGGAAAGGTGCAGTTGTCCTGTAAACCCGGCTTCACGCGCCAAAGCGGGCAGGGCCGGGTCCTGGAAGATCAGGGCGCCGGGAGGGGCGCCGCCGCACAAGCGCCGGATCAGCCTGAACAGTTTTGCTTCTTCACCCGGTTTGACCAGGGTGTTCAGGGCCACGTAGATGTGCCGGTTTTCGTTGCGCGCCAGTTCCAGCAATCCGGCCAGGGCAGCGGTGGAAAAGTTCTCGGCCTCCATGCGCGCGGAAAAATGTTTAAGGCCGAGGTAAACGGCATCGGCGCCGGCGGCGAAGGCAGCCAGGGCCGCCCGCAAATCGCCTGCCGGGGCCAGGATTTCCGGGTGGGCGGCGCCGGCAGGCGGCAGCGTTGCGGAAAAGTTGTCGCGCATGTGTTGTTCTCTGTTGTTCGACGTCTTGCCTAAAAGGTCGCCCTGTGCTAAATTTCAGCACCGTAATCCGGGGAAAAACCCCTTCAAAATCAACCTGCTTCAGAGCGTTCAGCAAACTTCCATGACCCCGGTAATCAACAGGCTCAAGATACTGGATATCGTGCCTTTCGGCAACGGGCCGAAGCATGAGTTTTTCGCCCTGCGTCTCACGCCTCCGAACTGGGAAAGCAGCGCTCCCGGCCAGTTCGTCATGTTGCGTCCTCTGCCCGCGCGCTCCGATGCTCTTTGCCCCCGTCCTTTTTCCATCTGCAAGCTGACGGGCGGGCATCTGATCGTTTTTTTCCAGGTGCGCGGGCGGATCACCGCCGATATGGCCGTTCTTGAGCCGGGCGACGAGGTGCAGGTCACAGGTCCTTTAGGCAATTCTCTGCCGGTACACGCCGGCAGACCGACGCTTATTCTGGCCGGCGGCATAGGCATAGCGCCTTTTGTGGAATATGTGGAGAAGCATCCGCGTCCGGCGGCCCTGACCGTGGAATTCGGGCACCGCTATCCCCTGGAATGCTACCCCTTTGAAGGCATAGCGGAAAAATGCGCGGCCCGTTCCCATGAGGAAAAGAGCGAAGAAGACCGCGCCGGGTTCGTGGCCCTTATGGAAAAACGCATCCGTGACTTTGCCCAGGAGGGGTTGATTCTGGCTTGCGGACCTACCCCTTTTCTGCGCCTGATCAGGGATGTGTCGCTTTCCTGTGGGGCCGAGGCCCATCTGTGCCTGGAAACGCGCATGGCCTGCGGCATAGGGGCCTGTCTGGGCTGTGTGATCAAGGCGCATCTGCCTGCGGACGGGGATGCGCCGGTGCGGATAAATCCGTCCGGGCGGGCCGAGTCCCCTGATGAAGGCCGTTTTGTCCGCACCTGCGCCTGCGGTCCGAACTTCCGCGCGGATCAGGTCATATTTTGAAGAAGCGATATGGAAAATACAGGCGTCATACTTAAGGGACCATACTCCTCCCTGGAACTGAAAAACCCGATCCTCACGGCATCGGGCACCTTCGGCTACGGCCTGGAGTTCGCTCCTTACGGCGATTTGCGGAGTCTGGGCGGCATCGTGGTCAAGGGCCTTTCACTGAAGCCGCGCGAGGGCAACCCCATGCCGCGCATAGCGGAAAGCCCCTGCGGCATGCTCAATGCCGTGGGCTTGCAAAACTGCGGCGCGGAAGCCTTTCTCAGGGATATTCTGCCCGCATTGCCCACGGACAGTCTGCCGGTTATCGCCAACATCTACGCCGCCTCGAAGGAAGAATTCGCGGAACTGGCCGGCATGCTGTCCGAAGAAAAAGGCATAGCGGGCCTGGAGGTGAACATTTCCTGCCCCAATGTCCGGGAAGGCGGACTGCTGTTCGGCCAGGACCCGCATCTCGCGGCGGCCGTTACCACAGCCGTCCGTGCACGGGCGGGCCGCAAGCCCCTGATCGTCAAACTTACCCCCAATGTCACGGATATAGCAGCCGTCGCCCGCGCCTGCGAAGACGCCGGAGCGGATATCATTTCCTGCATCAACACACTGAGCGGCATGTCTGTGGATATTGCGACCCGCAGACCCAGGCTGGCAGCCGGCTTCGGCGGCCTTTCCGGTCCGGCCGTGAAACCCGTGGCCCTGCGTTGCGTCCGGCAGGTTGCCTCGGCCGTGTCCATACCCGTCATAGGCATAGGGGGAATAAGCAGCGCCGGGGATGTGCTGGAATTTATCCTGGTCGGCGCTCATGCCGTGCAGGTCGGGACAGCTTCCTTTTCATGCCCGGACGCGGCTTTCCGCATAGTCGAAGAGTTGCCTGCGGTTGCGGAGAAATACGGCGTTTCCGACTGGGATTCTTTCCGCTCTTCCCTGCTTCCCGGCTGAACCGGCGCTGGAAGCCGGGCGCGCCGGTGTGGGGTTGAGTGTACTTTTGGGCCAAAACATTCGACGGCTTGCCGGGAATGAGCGTTGCCCGACACATGCGTATTATCGGAACCATAGCGCGCAATATCAACGCAGTGCGAACGCCCGTATGTTTATCTGCGAAATTATCCCCGGCACTTATTTTTTTCTTGGCGGGATCACACGACATCGGCAAGATTTTTTTCAGTTTCCAGGCGAAAAATTCTGTTTGGCTGAAGCAGCATGGTTGGATAAATATCCCCGACCTTCTCAACGGCGTGAAGCATGGACAGGTTACGGCTTCAGTGCTTTCTCATTTCCTGAAGCAAAAAACGGCTACCTCGTCGCTGTCCGCTGCCAAGTGGGCTGTCGCCATAGGGGGACACCACGGCTATCTGCCCGCCAAAGCGTCCGGATCACCGATCAGTGTGCAAGGTGAAAACAAACTGCTTGACTGGCCCGCTCTCCGGCATGATGCCCTCGAAGAATTATGGCGCTTCGGCAATTGCGGGGAAATCGCCGGGTTGAGTGCGGACGAGGATATTCTCTGGTTTGTGGCCGGCCTGACTGCAGTGGCCGACTGGATAGGATCGGATGAAACCTTTTTCCCGACGGAAAAAGAGCTTTCCATCCAGGAAATCGACACACTATCGGACAAGGCCGTTGAGGCTCTTTCGTTTTGCGCTCCTGAACCGAAGCTCGACCTTGATTTCCGCACAATCTTCACCCATGGTTCAGACGTCTTTGTCCCCAACGCCTTGCAGAAAAGTGCCGCCGTCTTTATTACCGAACCGGGAATCTATGGAAGCGCTGAATAATTCAGCCCCACAGCGCCGATTTGTCCCAGAGGCATCAATTTTTGAGGAAATTTCCGTATCTTGACCGGAATTTCAGCCGACATAATTCAACTCAACGCACTTCTGCGCAATGAGGCGCAGAGTCCATTTCGTGCAACCTTCCGGTGCCTTACTACACGCCATTGCGACAATATGCGCTTCAGGTTCCCCTGTCACTTTGGGTGCAATAGGCGCAATCTCACACTTCTTGCGCTTGAGAAACTCTGCAACGCTGTCAGAAGCGAGGAATGCTTTCTTTGCATCATTAACAGCCTGACGGCTAACGCCAATTTTGTTTGCAATCGCCTCCTGTTTTAGTGGGTTACGTTCGTTCGATTCATCAAGCTCAAGTATTATTTTCGCTCGACTCACCAATTTCACGCTATGATTGCTGGTCGTACACAAGTTTTCAAGTTTCCTGCGCGTTTCTTGGCTTAACTCAATTTTAGTGTGTTTCCTTCGCATATAAGTCTCCTCAAGGTTAGGATGACTAATTTCGGCTCAAATTATATTTTTTGTAATGAATTAGATGTTACAATATACTAGTGATACTTTTTCAAAGTTGATCTGCTCCGGAGCATTTTCAACTACGAATTTCCGTCAAGCTCCCCATGATCCGCCGTGCTTCTTGTCTTGTCATTCTGAGCGTAGCGAAGAATCTATCTTCGGGGTTTTGTTTTTTCAAGGCACCAAGAAGAATCCTCGCCTTCGGCCCAGAATGACAATACGCTGTGCGGCAATGCTTACAGGCCTTTCAGCTGCACCTCGGAACGACAAGGTGTGGTGGATTACGGCTCCGGGGGTCTCTTTCAAAAGTTCGCAGCCTGAGTTACAGTACGCCCGCAATGCGTTTGAAACGCGAAGAAATTCCTGAATAAAACATTTCCGGAAACGGAGGCCGCGTGCGGATACTTTTGATCGGTTCGGGGGGGCGCGAACACGCCCTTGCTTGGAAACTGGGACAGAGCCGGGAAAAACACGAGATATTCATCGCTCCCGGCAACGGAGGTACAGCCCGTGAAGGGCGCAATACCGACCTGCCGCCCGGCGACATCCCCCTGATCATGGATTTCGTCCGGGCAAACAGGATAGATTTCGTCATACCCGGCCCGGAGTTGCCCTTGGTGAACGGCATCGTCGATGCTTGCGCCCGTGAGGGAGTGCTCTGTTTCGGGCCTGTTGCTTACGCCGCCCGACTGGAAGGCTCCAAGGCCTTCGCCAAGGAAATCATGCGCGAAGCCGGCGTGCCCACCGCCGATTTCGCGGTATTCAACGACTGCGCCGCGGCGGAAAAATACGTGCGGGACAGGAAGCGCCCCTTGGCAGTCAAGGCTGACGGCCTGGCGGCCGGCAAGGGCGTGGTGGTGGCGTCGGACGCGGAAGAAGCCGTCGCCGCCCTGCGCGGCATGATGCTTGAAAAAAATTTCGGCCCTGCCGGGGAAACAGTGGTCATTGAAGACGCGCTTGAGGGCGAGGAGGTTTCCCTGCTGGCTTTTTGCAGCGACGAAACGGTCCTTCCCCTGCCTTCGGCGCGGGACCACAAAACCGCTTGGGACGAAAACAGGGGGCCGAATACGGGCGGAATGGGCGCTTACAGCCCCGCCCTAGCTCTGCCGGAACACAGAATAGGAGAAATTACCGACCTTGTGTTGCGCCCTGTGTTGAAAACCATGAAAAAACGCGGTGTTCCGTATTCGGGAATACTGTATGCCGGGCTGATGCTGACCGCCGACGGGCCGAAGGTGCTGGAATTCAACGTGCGTTTCGGCGACCCGGAATGCCAGCCCCTGCTCATGCGCTTCAAGGGCGATCTTCCGGCACTCCTGGCCGATTGCGCGCGCCGGCGTCTGAGCGGCGCGACCCCGGAATGGACGAATGAAACGGCCCTGTGCGTGGTCATGGCCGCCAAAGGCTATCCCGGCGAATACAGCAGGGGAATGGCCGTGGAGGGCATCGCCGCGGCCGAAGCCGTTATGCCGGGAAAAATCAAAGTATTCCATGCCGGAACCCGCGAGGAACAGGGCTCGGTCCGGGCCTTTGGCGGGCGTGTGCTGGGGGTTACGGCCCTAGGCGCGGATTTGCGGGAAGCGCGGGAGCGGGCCTATGCGGCCGTTGCCGAAATCAGGCTTGAAGATTCCTTTTTCCGGCGCGACATAGGCAGCGGAGAAGCGGCGGTTCTTGTTTCCGCGCCGGACGGGAGTCTGTCGTGACGCTGGTGATGATACTTATGGGCAGCATCTCGGACGAAGAAACGGTGCGTCCTTGCGCAGAACTGCTGAAAAAGCTCGGCATCCCCTTCGGCATTGCCGTAAGCTCCGCCCACAGGACCCCGGTGCGCACGGAAGCCCTGGTGCGCGAAGCGGAAGGGAACGGATGCCGGGTCTTCATCTGCGCGGCGGGCATGGCTGCGCATCTGGCCGGGGCGGTGGCGGCCCGCACCCTCAGGCCGGTCATAGGCATCCCGGTGACGGCCTCTTCCCTCGGCGGTCTGGATGCCGTACTTTCCACACTGATGATGCCCCCCGGTTTCCCTGTGGCGACGCTGGCCCTGGACAAAGCCGGGGCGCGCAACGCGGCTTGGCTGGCGGCGCAGATTCTGGCCCTGAACGACGAGGTTCTGGCCTCGCGTCTCAAGGAAGAGCGCGCGGCTCTGACGCGCGGCGTGGAAGAAGCTTCGCGGCGTCTTGAAGGCACCTTTGGAGCATAAGAATTTTGGAACGCTCCACTCAAGGACTTTTTTTGATGATCCGCATCCCGGCAATTTTGCCGCGCATCTTCCTGTTCCTGCCGCTCTTGCCGCTCCTGTCATGTTCCACCGTCAGGGTGAGCTGGCCCGCCCCGGCCCTCACCGGCCCCCCCCTGCATATCGCCGGTGAATACTCCGGCATGAGTCTGGAAGGCACCATGGACCGGGGTTGTATGGCTGGAGTTGGGACCCTGAATTTGCGGGCGGTGAAGACTGTCGAAAAAGGCAAGAAAGACGAAACAGGCGACGGCGTCGGACCGCGTGACGAGGTTGGGCCGGGTGACGGGGTTGATCCGGGCGAGGGGGCCGGGGCAGGCGAAGGCATCGGACCGAATGGCGGGGTCGGGGCGGAGTTTACCTGCTCGGGCAAGGTGGACGCCCCGCCGGACAGGAAGGCTCGCGTGAACGGTGTTCTGGAATGCACATCCGGGAGGCGCATGGCTTTTTCCCTGCGCAACCTCGGCCCGGATCAGGGACTGGGCATTGCCAGGGAAACGCGGGAGGATACATTGATGGTCTTTTTTTATCATGCCGCGGAGAGCGAGGCCAAACGCAGGCTACCGGAAATACTGTCGGAAATGGAAATCATCCGCGCCGCAGCCGAACCCGGACGCGAGGAACGCTGAACCCGGACGCGAGGAACGGGGCGCTTATGCATAAGGGATTGTTATTTATTAAACTGGACAGTTTGTGCCGTTTGGTGAGATGGAATAATGCCATTCGCCATAAAAATCAGCGGTTGCCGTATTGATAGCGGCAAACTCCTCGTCGGTGACTTTGCACCCTGTTTCGTGTATCCTCATTAAGCATGCATGTCACCGTCAAGCCCTTCGTAGTATGGGTTGCGCCGATCAAGGCAATAATGACAGCTGCGCTGATAAGCGGTATGCCCTGCCGGTTTTTGCTTATGAAAAAAAAACAGACGGTGTTCGATCTTGTTCCATTTGCTTGTTCCAGGCGGATAGTGAAGGACGGTTATTGTCCTCCTTTGGGAGGGTTAAAACCCCCAGCTTTAGCTGGCAGCTTCAGCGCGGTTTTGGTACAAGTTGAGACATGGACGACTATCAGCACGGCGCGCATGGTGTTTTTTCGATACACCTGCACTTGGTTTGGATAACCAAG
>JAISRC010000120.1 GCA_031273845.1 Desulfovibrio sp. | reverse complement strand
GGCAAGAAGGTGAACCTGAAGAACATTACCTGCCCTCTGCTCGCCATTTGCGCGGAATACGATCATCTGGTGCCCCTGTCTTCCAGTAAACCGCTGCTGGACGCCGTGGGCAGCACGGATAAGACCTTCGCTTCTTTCCCGGTGGGGCATATCGGCATGTACGTCAGTTCCAGGAGCCAGAAAGAAATCGCGCCTCAGATCGGCAGTTGGCTGGCGGACAAAAGCAAAAGATAAAAAGCATTGGAGAGTGTTGACCAAAGAATGTTTTCATGCCGGAAATTCATTGTCCCTCAATGGTTTTGAGCGATAATAACATTCTCGGGTCAACACCTTCTTTCTCAAGCGCCTCCCGACCTGCAACCGGCTGAAATCAGTAAAAAACGGCAATCAGAACAAATCGCTGTAACCCGGCCAGGTTCCGGCTTTTTTCATGGCGACTTCCCGCGCCAGGACCCGGTAATTTTCCTCAATCGCTTCCCGGCCTGCAATCGCCGGTCCGTGACCGCACAGAACCAGTTCCACATCTTCCAGTTTTTCCAGTTTTTCCAAGGTGCGGAACATCTCCGGCTCGCTTCCGCCCGGCAGATCGGTCGCCCCGAAGGTGCCCTGGAAATAGACATCGCCGACGACGAGAAGCTTCGCTTCCGGCCAGTGCAGGGTCAGGCCGCCGGGGCTGTGGCCGGGGGTAAGGTAGAGATGAAAACGATGCCCGCCGAACCTGAATTCCCCTTCTTCCAAGACCGTGAAATCTTCTCTTGCAAAGGACCGCCGGTTGAATCCGAAGCCCGTGCCCGTGAGAAAGTCTGTTTCCAGCCTGTGCATGGCCGGGGCTACGCCGAATGTATCGCGCAGAGCGCGGCCGGCGCCCAAATGATCAGGGTGGCTGTGCGTGAACAGGGCAAGATCAAGCGTTGCCGGGTCCAGGCCGTCGGCGGTCATGCGTTTGACCAGAAAAGGCAGGCGTTTTTCCGATCCCGGATCAATGATGAGTTTTTGCGCACCGTCAATGACGACGGCGCCCGCATTCAGGACTGCACCGTCGCAGGAAGGGTCTTCGGGATAAAAATAAATGTTCTCCGCCAATTTCATATCGCACCCCCCGGCTTGTGCGCGGAGGCCGGAGCACTTCGCAACGCGCCGACCTGACGGCCGGCGTTCGGATTTCCATACGGAAACCTGTAAAGGCTCTACGGCCTTTTTGAAGTACCGAGCTTCGGGCATATTTTGCCTCTTTTTCCACAAACCGTCAACGCGGTCGGCGCCGCTTCCTAAAGCGATTTGATTTTGAAACGCCTCCTCAGGCACTTAGAGCATTTTGACTTTGAAATTGTATAAACCGACCTGCGCGGGTTTACCTATAAACCCACGCCGCGAGATTGGAGCAGGCGGGCTTTGCCCGCCGCAAGCGACAATCTCAAGCGTAAAATGCTCTAGCTGACGCGGCACCGGAACGGCTCCGCGTATGACCATTTTTTTATTGACGCTCCGGGGTGCTTGAGGTACGAGAATTTCGCGCAGCGAATCCGGCCGTGCATGCCGAACTTTTGCCCCGTTCCCCCGTTGCCGTGCCATGAAACACTTCCGAGCCGCCATGACAGGTACACTCAAAATACTTACGGGTACCGCCAATCCGGAGCTGGCCACGGCCATCTGCAATCACTTGGGATGCAGACTGTCGCCCGCCCTGTGCGACACCTTCAGCGACGGCGAAATCCGCATAGAAATCGGGGACAATGTCCGCGGGGACGACGTGTTCGTCATCCAGCCCACCTGCGCCCCGGTAAACTTCAATATCATGCAGCTCTGCCTCATGCTTGACGCGCTCAAGCGGGCCAGCGTCGGCCGCGTCACAGCCGTTGTGCCCTATTACGGCTACTCGCGCCAGGACCGCAAGGTCACTCCGCGCGCCCCGATAAGCGCCAAGGCAGTAGCCGACTTTCTTGCAGCGGCGGGCATGGACCGTCTGGTCACCGTCGATCTGCACGCCGGCCAGATACAGGCCTATTTCAACAAACCCGTGGACAACCTTTTCGCCCAGCCCGTGCTCTTGGATTACTTGCGCAACGGGTCATCGGACGCGGTGATAGTCTCGCCCGACGCCGGCGGCGTCGAACGCGCACGCTCCTTTGCCAAACGGCTGGGCATCGGCCTCGCCATAATAGACAAACGCCGCGACAAACCCAATCAGGCCACGGCCATGCACGTCATCGGCGAGGTGGAAGGGAAAACCGCCATCGTTATCGACGACATGATAGATACCGCCGGCACGCTGGTTGCCGCCGGCCGAGTGCTGCTGGAAAACGGCGCCGAAAAAATCATGGCCTGCGCCACGCACGCCGTGCTCTCCGGACCGGCCATCGAACGCATAAACGCTTCGGATTTCAGCCAGGTGATCGTCACCGACACCATACCGATCGGGGAAAAAGCGCAGAACTGCCCCAAGATCAAAGTGATTTCCGTAGCCGGGCTCCTGGCTAAAAGCATACATAACATACACACCGAATCCTCCGTCAGCGTGCTCTTTCTGTAAAAGCCGCGGGGCCGGGAAAATCGGCTTTCCGTCAGCAACGGCGCAAGTCATGGCTGAGGATCCAAGGAGAACACAATGGAAAACAAGCTCACGCTCAGCGCGGCCGTGCGCGCCGCAGCCGGCAAAAACGCCAATCGCCGGCTGCGCGCTGCCGGTTTCACCCCCGCCGTTTTTTATGACGCGACGGGCAAATCCCTGCCCCTGCAGGTCAACGAGGCCGAACTCGCCAAACTGTATGCCCGGATCGGCCGGACAACGGTATTTGACCTGGAAATAGACGGCGACGGCGGGAAAACAACCCGCCCCTGCCTGATCTGGGACATCGAATACTACCCCACCCGCAACCGCTTCCAGCATATTGACTTCTACGGCGCGGACCCGGACAGGGAACTGAAAGTGCGCGTGCCCCTTGCGTTCACAGGTACGGCCAAGGGGATCAAGCTGGGCGGCAAAGTGGAAATCTACCGTGAAAATATCGACATTCTCTGCAAACCCGCGGCCTTGCCCAAAAAGATTTTTGTGGACATAAGCGGGCTGGATGTGGGTCAGGGTCTGCGTATCGCCGACCTTGCCCTGCCCGAAGGGGTCCGCGCCCGCTATGACGTCAATTTCGCCGTGCTGACCGTCAACATTCCCGGAAGCGGCAAGGGCGAGGATGAGGAAGGAGCCGCCGAAGCAAGCTGATATGGATGCAGGCGGCCTTATAGCGGGGCTGGGCAATCCGGGGGCGGAATACAGCCGTACCCGCCATAACCTGGGCTTCATGGTTCTGGAACGCCTGTTGCGGGAACGTGAAAGAACGGGCGAGGTACACAGGATCTCCGGACGGAAGGATGTTTTTGAACTGTGGAAAACGCGCTTTGCCGGCACGGGCGGCGCAGGCGGGGAATGGCTGCTCTGCAAACCGCTGACCTTCATGAACGACAGCGGTGCAGTGCTCCGCGCCGTATCTTCTTACTACCGCATTGCTCCGGAGAATATCCTGGTGGTGCATGACGAACTCGACCTGCCTCCCGGGCGCATGAAAATGAAAAAAGGCGGCGGCAGCGCCGGTCACAAGGGAGTGGAATCAATCGCGCAACTACTTGGAACGCCAGAATTTTTTCGCCTGCGCATCGGCATCGGCAAAGCGCCGGGCAACACACTTTCCTTTGTCCTCGGGCGTTTTTCCGAAGCCGAAGCGGGCGTTCTGGACAAATGTATCGCCGCCGCCGCGGAATCCGTCCTGATCTTTACCCGTGACGGCGCTGCAAAGGCGCAGCAGTTCTGCAATTCCTTCTCTGTTTAGAGCATTTTAGAGCATTTTACGCTTGAGATTGTCGCTTACGGCGGGCAAAGCCCGCCTGCTCCAATCCCGCGGCAAGGATTTGCCGGCAAATCCTTGCAGAGCAGATATACATTTTCAATGTCAATCTGCTCTAAAAATGAAAATGCTCAGGTGGCGTAAGCGTGAAGCGCCGCCGCCCGTCCCGCGGGCGAAACCGTGTTTCGCCGTTAGAGCATTTTGACTTTGAAATTGTATAAACCGACTTGCGCGGGTTTGCCTGCAAACCCGCGCCGCGAGATTGGAGCAGGCGGGCTGTGCCCGCCGTAAACGACAATTTCAAGCGTAAAATGCTCTAAACGCCGGAGGATGCGTCCCAAAATCAAATTGCTCTGAACGGGAGGATATAATGGTCAATGTATCTTCTTATGCGACGTTGGGTACGCGTCCCATACCGGGGGATGCCCCTGCCGGTAAAGACGCGCGCTACGAACCCGAATACGCCGCCGTGCTTGAAGAAATCGAGAAACTGAGTTTTTCGGGGCAAGGCACGACCATTTCCTGGCCGGCCGTCGAAAAAAACGCCGCGCAGATACTTGCCGAGCAGTCGAAAGATTTGCAGATCGCCGCGTATTTCGGCGTTGCGCTCTGCCGCACCATGGGCATGGAAGGGTTGCTCACGGGCGCCCGCACACTGGCCGGCATTATGGAAACCTTTTGGGAAACGGCATGGCCGGCGCTCAAGCGGATGCGCGGCCGGATCAACGCCGTGGACTGGTGGCACGGGCGCGTCTACGCCTTTGTGCAGGAGCAGGCCGGACAAAACAGCACCATCCCCGTCGGACTGGGCGAAAATATCATGGAAGCGCTCGGCAAGCTGGACGAGCTGATCGCTTCCCTCATGCCCGATGCATCACCCTTGCGCGATCTGAGCGCCGCCGTCCGGCAACTTACCATGCCGGTAACGGAAAAAGCGCACGAGGCGGCGCCCGCCCCCCAAAAAACGCCGGAGCAAAAAAGCGCCTCCGGAGCGGCACAGACTCCGACGCCCGCCTCCCCCGCCGCCTCGGATGACCCCGCCGTCCTGCGCCGCAATTTCGTCGCGGCGGCTCAGGCATATGTCACGGCGGCCCGACGCGTCGAGCCGGGCAATGCCTCCCTATGGCAACTGTCGCGCCTGACCGTGTGGGGCGCCATAACGGCGCTTCCCGCATCCGAAAACGGGCAAACCCGGTTGCCCGCCCCCGATACGGAAGTCCTCGCCCAGGCTCGGCAAAAGCTGAAGGCAGGCAATGCTCTGGAAGCGGCCGTGACCGCTGAAGAATTTTTCGCCGGCGCGCCCTTTTGCCTGGATGCGCAGGAAGTCGTCCACAAGGCTCTTGCCGCGCTCGGTGCGCAATTCGCCGAGGCCGCACAAAGCGTCGCCGATGCGGCCGCCGCCTTCGCCGCGCGCCTCCCCGGCGTGGAAAAGCTGACTTTTGCCGACGGGACGCCCTTTGCATCGCCGCAAACGCTTATCTGGTTGCGCGAAACCGCCGCGTCACGGGGAGGGAGAGGCAACGCGCGCTCTTCAGGCGACAAGACCGGCAAAAACGTTTTTGAATCCGCCAGGGCCTTGCTGGCGCAAAACAAGCTTGCGGAAGCGGTCGCGCTGCTCGACGACGCAAAAACGCAGTCTCCGGCAACGAACCTGCACCTGAACGCCTGCCAGTTGCGCCTGCTCTGCGAGGCGGGGCAAAGCGCCGCAGCAGGCGCTCTGGCTGAGGCCATACTTCAGGAAACGTCCGTGCACGGTCTGGACGCCTGGGACCCGGAGTCGGCCCTTGACGCGCTTCTTGCCGTGCGGGACGCCTTCTCCATGTCCGAGGCGCAATACGCGGAAGCGCTTCGAGAAGTCCGGCGACGCATCGCCTATTTGCGCCCGGCCGCTGCATTGGCCTGATGCCGCGTCGAAATGCAAAGTATTTCGAGAGGTAAGGCGAAACCACGCTTTCGCCGCAACCGACAGATAAAAATTGCAGGACGCAATTTTTATCTGGAAATCGAATTAGAGCATTTCAAAAATGAAAATGCTCAGGCGGCGTGAGCGCGAAGCGCTGCCGCCCGCCCCGCAGGCGTAGGCGAAACCGCGTTTCGCCGTTAAACGCCGGAGGAGGCGTCTCAAAATCAAATTGCCTTTGAAGCAGAGCGACTTTGAGCGGCGTTGTGAAATCTCAATGTGTGGCAACTGTTGCCGGGCACGGAAAATATTGAATACGTTCCGCAGGATCTCTTCGGCAAAAAAGCGCTTTTTGTTTGGGCTGCGGATTCCGCCCTATTGAATGTTCAATACGCCGTAATCTTCAACGGGGGTCGTCATGATATTTATCTTGGCGCCCCGCAACAGCTTGGTTTTTCGTAAAGAAGGCAGGACCTGTTTCAGATACGCGGCCACGCCGTCCACATAGGAGCCGAATTCCTCCGCGGTCTTTACCACCACGGGATATTCGTTTTCCTTCATGCGCTTCAAAAAAAGCGGATCATTCACCATGCCTTCAAAGGCTTTTTTAAGGAAGGCGACAATACTTTCGGGGGTACCGGCAGGAGCGGCGACGCCGCGGAAGGACCCCCATTCCGTCGTGAAGCCGAGGCCGGAAAAGCGCGCCAGATTTTCCGCTCCGTCATATGCGGCATCACTCATGATGCCGAGCATCCGGACGGAGCCGTCCTTGACATAACGCATCGTTTCGCCCAGGGACATCATGGCCCCGTCCGCTTCTCCGCCCGTAAGTTTCGCCACCTGATAGGGAGCGGAGGGAGTATGGATGTTGACGAAGTCCAGTTTGAAATGCTTTTCCATCATCCGGGAAGCAATGTGGTGCGTGGTTGAGTCGCCCGATGTGGCGATGTTGAGCGGCATTTTCTCGGCGGCGATGAAACTTTTCAGGTCGGCATACGGAGATCCGGCCGGGACGACCAGCACTTCCGGGTCGAAGCAGTACATGATGATGATCTTGAAATCTTTGTATGAGAAGACAGTCGCTTTTTCTATGGGGTTGGAAACCACAGATGTCGTATAGGACAGCAGGGTGTATCCGTCAGGAGCCGCCTCGGCGGCGGCGGTCTGTCCCAGAACAGTCCCGTCGTCGGCCACGTTTTCCACGATGAGCTGCCTGTTGTTCAAATACCTGGGTGCGACCTCCGCAAGCATTCGCACGGTTACGTCCACGCCGCCGCCGGGGCCGAAGGGGACGATGATGCGGATGTCTTTCTCGGGAAACGCCGCATCCGCCGTTGCGGCAAAAATGAAAAAGAACAGCGCGGGAATCAGCGCCGACAACTTCTTCATAGTCCTCCTTCTGTTGCTGCCGCGATACAGCGAGTTACGCTTGAAAACAGTCGCTTACGGGGCGGGCAAAGCCCGCCTCCATCTGTCTCACGGCAGGGGGGGGGTGCAGACAAACTCCCGCAAGAGCAGATATACTTTTTCAATTTTGAAGTACCCTAAATCAGCAGACTGGCCGTAACATCGTCTTCCGTTTCAAAAATTTTGAAAAGGGATGCAATGTTTCGCTCATACAGACACGCCCTGCTTTGTGCGGAAGGACGGTACAGATAGAGTTCTATGTCGCGTCCGTGCATGGAACCGGCAAAGGCGACCAGCACGCCGACGGTGGTCGCGGTCAGCTGAACATCCTTGAGATCCAGAATGACCTTGTCGGTGCTGTCCAGAACCAGACCGTTCAGCGCTGCTTTGAAAACATCGCTGTCCGCCAGGCCGATATGTCCCTGAAAACAGGCGAAAACGGTTTTCCGCAAGTAGCCGTGCGCTACAAGACGGAGACACGGGCAGGCTTTGCCGGGCATGTGTTCAGCCGGCTTCAGGACACCGGAAAGTCCTCCGAGCGGATCTGACTCTTTGTCACCGTCCATGTCATCCCCTTTGTTTCCCTTTATCCGGGTGCAGGCAAAATGTCAATCCGGAGAAAACCGTTAAAATTATAACATATTAAAGTAACAGGATTTTTAACTCAATGCTGAAAATTTATCTCGATATTTCAATAGAACGTCAGCTTCCGCCCAAGGCAATCGAATGAAGTCTGTAATTCATTGAAATACCAAAATATTTTTTGAGATTGTGTTTTGGAAAGTCTTGCTGTTTCAAACGGTTATGATTTTTCATTCGATTGCCCCTGAGCTTCCGGCGCCTGCCCCGCGGATTCCAGAACCGTTGATTGACATTCACAGCGGCTTCGGATACTGAAAAAAATGTCATATAAGCGTGTGAGGCCGGCCTTGCAGTTTTGAAGTGCCGGTTGCGGCGCAAGCGCTGTTGCGCTTTGCCTTCCGAAATGTTTCGCATTTCGGCACGGCGTCCTGCCGTGCTTGCCGATTCCAAATCAAAAGTATCGATACTTTTGATTTGGAATCGGAATAACCCGCAATGGTCTGGAGATGCTATGCAATTTATATCCTTCGAGCCGGGCATTGAGGTCAACGCTACCACCGTGGCCGCGATTGTACGCGGAATGAGCAGCTTTACAAGCATATCAGGGCGATATCTGAGTAAAGTCAATATCGGACGCATTGTGGACGGTGAATTAATCCTCGATATGGATGCGTGGTATTCGCAGGATGCGTGGCTCAAGGCGTTTGAGAACATTGCGGAACAGATCGGAGACAAGATACTGTTCAACATCGGCAAGTCGATTCCCAAATCCGCCGTCTTTCCGGATTGGGCCACGGACATCGCTTCAGGTATAAAGCTTATCGACATTGCCTACCATATCAACCACCGGAAGAACGGTGAATCTCTTTACGACATGGAAACAAAAACCATGAGAGAGGGTATCGGACATTACGGATGTGAAGCTGTGCCGGGCAAACGCGAAATTCTCAGCGTATGCAAAAATCCTTATCCCTGCGTCTTTGATCGCGGCATCCTTACCGAGATGGCGACCCGATTTGAACCGGGCGCCGTTGTTATCCATGATGATTCTTGCGAGTGCCGGCAAAACGGCGCGGATTCGTGCACATACCATGTACGCTGGTAGGGGCTGGGCGGCGACGCTTCGCGCTTGCGCCGCCCGAGCATTTTCAATCGTGAAATGCTCTGATTCGGGGGATAGTCATGTACTATCTGCATCATTATTTTAATCCGGATTTCAATCACACGCATCGAGCTCCTGTACAAGAGCCGGACGGCACAGTAAATCCTCGCTACCTGGGCTATGTCCAGAATGTGGTCCGCGGTCAGATACTTGCCGAACTGATGGATTTACAATCCTTTCCCGCAAAGTCCCGTGATCCCCGTTTCATCTATGAGGAGCGGCATCTGCCCATAGGGCCGAATTGCGCGCCGCATGCGGGCAACCCGAACAAAATCGTCGCTACGGCCAACGGTTATGTTTTCTATAACAACGGACTGATTTCGGTAAAAAAATTGCTGAATATCCGCGGTGATCTTTGTTTTGCCACCGGGAACGTTTTTTATGTCGGAGAAACCGCCGTCCACGGCGACATACAAACCGGCTTTGCCCTTCATGCGGACAAGGTCTTGGTGAAGGGCCATATAGGGCGTTCAAGAGTTAAGGCCGACGGCGACATACTCTGTCTGAAAGGCATACGGGGCGGCGAGACAACCGAATCCGACCCCCACGAGGAAAAAATCGAAGAGGAGACGGCGGAGCCGGTCGCCCTGCTGGACGCTGGCGGCAATCTGCGTTTACGGTTTTGCGAACATGCGCAGATTCGCGCCGGCGGCAATGTCATCATTGAGGAATCCTGCGTACACAGCACCCTTTATGTGGGCGGAAATCTGCTTATCAAGGGTAGATTGCAGGGGGGTACGGTGGTCTCCGACGGACTGATCTATGTCGGAGATCGCATGGGCAGCGATTTCGGCGAAACAACCCGCGTAGTGATGGGATATGATCCGTTTGATTATCTGCAACTGCATGAGAATTCCGACAAGATCGCATACCTTGAAGATCGCAAGGCGTTCTTTGAATATATGTATACCAGGAAAAAGGACGTAAATAATGAATACGAGGAATGCATACGTTTAGTTAAGCAAATACTGAAAGCCATCATCCGTAAGAACAGAGAACTGTGGGATAATTTTGAAGTGGAAGGCGCTCCGGCCTCGACCTGTCGTCTGGTGGTCAACGGCAAAGTTATGCCCGGCTGTGAAATATACATCGGTAAAAATTGTTTGAAAACGCAATATATGGATTCGAACCTTACCTTTTTACTTGAAAACGGCGAAGTGGCTATGCATCATAATGACCAATATATAAGGAAGCGGCAATAGAATATTGCAAAATTGAAATATTCTAAGGCGATTTGATTTTAAGACGCCCCCTCCGGCGCTTAGAGCATTTCAAAATTGAGAATACCCTGAAAGGCATGGATTGCCGCGCGGCTTCGCCGCTCGCAATGACAACCCTCTGTGCAATGGCAACTCATCGGCATTCATGACAAATTTCTGT
>JAISRC010000119.1 GCA_031273845.1 Desulfovibrio sp. | reverse complement strand
CTTCCATCTGTAGCCCTCCCTCGTCGGTTTGGTGGTTGTTTGGTGATGACCAAACCTAACCGACTTGGCGGGCTACTTCCACTTTTTCAATGTGCGAAAAATATCGTACGTTATCCATGAAAGTCAAAATGCTCTAAGCAGATAAGTCCGAAAAATATCCAAGGATGGTTCAAGAGTTGTGGGTATTCTCAAAGTTGAAATGCTCTAAAAAAGATATGGCAAAGGCAGATTATTCGGCAGGAGCCCAAAAAACGCCCGTCCGCACGGGAACGGCGGCTTTGAACCTGGCAAAGGCGCTGTCGCAGTTACGGCAAAGGGAAGCTGCGGAGTCGGAGTCGCCGTGCAAACATATATGGCCGGCGGCGCTATATATCCAAGGTCGCCTTGAAGGCGCGGGCCAGTTCTTCGACTCCGGCATCCAGCACAACGCTTCCGCCTGTGACAAGGGTCAACGTGTCCCCGTCCGACACAACCCCTATGCGCGCGGCATCGACACCCAGGCAGCATCCCGGCCGCGCAGCGCACAGGGCCTCAAAATCCTTCACGTTGTCTTCCGGCACGGTGAGCAGCAGCCGGCTCGCGGATTCGGAGTACAGCAGGGCGGTCGTTTCGCGCACGGCGTCCGGCCCGTCTTCGGGTACGGGCACGAGATCAAGGTCCACACGCGCGCCTGTCCGACCGCCTATGCACATCTCGGCCAGGGCAACGGCCAGACCCCCGTCGGACAAGTCATGGCAGGCGTTCGGCAGTCTGCCGCGCACGGCGGCATGCACCAGCGCATAACGCGCGCGGGCCGTTTCCGCATCCGGCAGGGGAGCGTCACCCCCCTCAATCCCCAGTTCGGACGCCGCCTCGGAACCTCCCGCTTCGCAGCGGGTAAGGCCCAGGAGGTAAATGACGTCGCCGGCCCGTTTGAAATCGCTGCTCAGGGCCAGGGTTACATCCGGGATATAGCCGAGCACGGAAAACAACAGGGTGGGCGGAATGGAGATTTTTATCCCGCCGCCGCTGTAGTCGTTTTTCATGGAATCCTTGCCCGAAATGCAGGGCACGCCGTATGCCGTGCAGAAGTGCTCCAGGGCCTTGCATGCCTGCACCAGCTGCGCCAGCTTGTGCAGGCCGTCGGGATTTTTTTCCGATTCCACCGGGTCACACCAGCAAAAATTGTCCACTCCGGTCATGCGCTCCGGGTCGGCGCCGACGGATACGGCGTTGCGCACGGCTTCGTCAACGGCACAGGCCGCCATCCGGTAGGCGTCGAAATCGCTGAACTTGGGGCAAATGCCGTGGGCAAGGACAATACCTTCCTCGCAGTCCAGCAAGGGCCGCAGTACGGCGGCATCCGAAGGCCCGTCGCGCCGTACCCCGGTCAGCGGCTTGATCACGCTCCCTCCCTTGACTTCATGGTCGTACTGCCGGATCAGGTACTCCTTGCTGCAGATGTTCAGGCGCCCGAGCACGGCGGGCAGCAGTTCCCCGTGCGAAGTTCCGCGCTGTTTCAGGGCCTTCTCCAAATCCGCGGCCGTTCCGCCCGGCGCCGGCTGGCTGGCGCCGGGGTCCAAACGGGCGCGCAGTTCCATGCGCGGTACGCCGTGGTGCATAAAGTCCATGGGCAGATGGGCGACTATCCTGTCTTCCCGGGTGACGTGGAAATATCCCGAGTCCGTGAATTCGCCGAGGGCGCTTGCCTCCACGTCCATTTCCCCGGCCAGCTTCAGGAAACTCTCCAGATGCCGGGGCGGCACGGCCAGAGTCATGCGTTCCTGGGCTTCGGAGAGCAGGACCTCCCAAGGTTTCAAGCCGTCGTACTTCAAAGGCGCTTTGGAAAGATCCAGGATGCAGCCTCCCGTGTCTTCGGCCATCTCGCCCACCGAGGAGGAAAGCCCGCCCGCCCCGTTGTCCGTTATGGACGAATACAGTCCTAGGTCGCGTGCCCTGATGATGAAATCGTAAAGCTTGCGCTGGGTGATGGGGTCGCCTATCTGTACGGCGGCGGCGGGCGACCCTTCGTGCAGTTCCTCGGAGGAAAAGGTCGCGCCGTGTATGCCGTCTTTGCCTATGCGTCCCCCGGTCATGATCACCACGTCGCCTTTTTCGGCCTTTTTGCAGTGGCCCGGCCGGCCGTGGAGCATGGCGGGCAGAATACCCACGGTGCCGCAATAAACGAGGGGTTTGCCGAGATAGCGTTCGTCAAAGACCATGGAGCCGTTCACCGTGGGAACGCCGCTCTTGTTGCCGCCGTCCCGCACGCCCTCGCCTACGCCTTCCATGATCCGGCGAGGGTGCAGCAGCCGCGGCGGCAGCTCGCCCTCGTAAAAAGGCGAGGCAAAGCAGAACACGTCCGTGTTGCAGACCAGTTCCGCCCCCATGCCTGTGCCCATCGGGTCGCGGTTGACGCCCACTATGCCGGTAAGCGCCCCGCCGTATGGGTCTAGGGCTGAGGGACTGTTGTGGGTTTCCACCTTGATGCAGACATCGTAGTCCGCGTTGAAGGCCGCCACTCCGGCGTTGTCCTTGAATACGGAGCGGCAGAAATCCTTTGCCCCCGCGTTTTGCCGTATGCGCTCCGTGACGTCGCGGATGCATGTTTTATACAGGCCGTCGATGATTTCAATCCGGCCTGTCACAGGATCTTCGCTGTGGATGCGCGCGGAGAAAATCTTATGTTTGCAGTGTTCGGACCAGGTCTGGGCCAGGACTTCCATTTCCGCATCCGCGGGGTTGCGCAGGAATTCCGGGGCAAGTCCCAGAGCGCGGCGCTCGGCGATGCTTTCCGGGCAGAGGAAATGATCGCGTATCGCGCGCATCTCGTCCAGGGAAAGCGCCCAGGTATTGTCGCGGCTTGCGGCGGCCAGTTCTTCGTCATTCATGGAAGACAAAGGGACGACGGCGATGTCCTTGCCGGCCGATACTGCGACTTTGGCCACGCGCGGGGCAAAGCCCGGCCCCCGTTGCCATTCCTCACCGCTTTTTATGCTGAAGCGGTGGATAAGTTCGTTGACCAGGAGGCCGCGTGCCGCGCGTTCCACATCCTCCCGGCTCAGAGAGCATTTCAGGTGATGGCGCGTTGCGGTGTAAACGGCACAGGATTCTTTTCTCACGCTGTCGAAACCCAGAACCAGGGCCAGGGTGTCGCGGGCCGTGCGGCCTTCGTTGTCCGTGACGCCGGGGCGGAAGGCCGTTTCGATGATCCAGTCCGCATCCGAGGGGAAGGGTTCAAGGGAAGCCTCCTGCAACACCGGGTCATGCAGGGCGGCCTTGTTCAGGGCGGTCTGCAGTTCGCCGCGTTCCAGCCCGTCGGCGGTATAGGCTTTGGCGACGCGGACATCGTGTATGTCGAGGCCGAGGAAGGCCTTGGCCTTGGCGGCGAAATTTCGGCCCAGGCAATCGTCCAGCCTGCCCTTCAGGCGCACTTCCACAGTAAACAGCATCGGCCCTCCGACGAAAAAATATGACGGTTCACTCCGCAATAGACAAAACGGAACGGGATGAATTGCCGGTTGTCAAAGGTGCTCCCGTGATACGGCGGTTATCGGAATAGTCAACAACTCTTCATCCGTCACGGCAAAATCCTGTGAAAATGTAACGCTCCCTTTTGACTGTAACGTGCCGAGCTGTCTTATTCGCGGTTTCTTACAGGTTGCATGAGACGCTAGAGCATTTTACGCTTGAGATTGTCGTTTGCGGCGGGCAAAGCCCGCCTGCTCCAATCTCGCTGCGCGGGTTTGCAGGCAAACCCGCGCAGGTCGGTTTATACAATTTCAAAGTCAAAATGCTCTAACCTGACGAAAAACGCCAGCGATCTGACCGTCGATGTCGGAACTTTGGACGTGACAAGCAACAACACAAAAATTACGCTGGACGGCACAAGGGGTTGGGACGGTTCGACCGGAGTACGTTTCAAGATCATTGATCTGGCGGGCGGAAAAATACTGGAAGTGAAATCGGAAAATGACGGTACTTACAGCTTTGAAACACTCAACATCGGAGGCCGGGCGGACGGTCAGGCAAAGCAAGCCGGCGCTCATATTGGCAACATGACGGACAGTTCGACTTTGCAGTTCAACCATACCGCTACCTCCGCCGACAAGTATTATTTTACAGATACCGGAGAAGCCGGTGGAACAGGTATCGAACTCGGAGGCAGGCTGAACCTTGTTCACACGAACGGATATACCGTGCTTACCGGCAAAGACAGTCGTTCTCCTGACGACACCACTACCAACGACATCAAGGGCGGCACTCTGCAACTCGGCAACGGCGGTGAGGGGGGAATGATACAAGGCAATATTTCTGTCGCCGAGAACGCCGCTCTGGTATTCAACCTTTCAGATGCCGAGTATAACAAAGCTATCTCCGGCGATGGCTCCGTGATCAAGGACGGCGCGGGATACCTGACCCTTTCCGGCGAAAACACCTATATCGGCATGGCTAGGGTCAAGGAGGGAACCTTGACCCTGATCGGCCGTCTGGATTCCAGACTCCTCACCCTGCACGACGGAACGACCTTTGACAGAAGCGGCGGCATACATTCCCTCAACGACGGCCAACTCAACGTCCACGGTCACGCTGCCTATACGGGCAATCTGGACGCCCAAAACGCCGAGCTGAACTTCTATGTGCCTGAAGCCATGATCACAGGCAAGACCATGCTCACCGTAAGCGGTATTGCGGATATCGGCGGCAGCACGGTCCGTGTGGGCATTGACGGCGCATCTTCCCCCCTGAGACTAGGAGCCTGTCGGACTTTGCCTTAAAATATTTATAACATACTGAAATTATTATATACGGCTTTCATTGATCGGATTTGCTATATATAAAAATATCAGTATGTTACAGAAAATA
>JAISRC010000058.1 GCA_031273845.1 Desulfovibrio sp. | reverse complement strand
CCATATTCAATATCGCTCAAGCTCGGACGTTTCATGTTTTTACCTCCAACTGATGCCTATCATTAACATAACCCGTCCCGTTTGGCGATCCCCTTTCGAGGATTAAATCAGCGTTTCCTCAAGTTTTTTTTGGCCGGAACGGCGCGGCGCGGCGGATTCCGGAGCCATGTTCCGATTGCCTCCGGCACGCCTGTCTGTTAATAACAGCGCAAGCGGACGGCGGATACCCGCCTCCGGAGCCTTTGGGGTTTTCATGCTCCAAGGCAATTTGATTTTGAGACGCCTCCTCCGGCGCTTAACGGCGTAAGCAAATTTCGCATACGCCTGCGTGGCGGCGGCGCTCCGCGTGTGCGCCGCCTTAGCCTTTTCAACTTTGCAATGCTCTGAACGCTTCGACGCCTGAAACAACAAGCGAGACATGTCCGGCTATGCAGGAATATACGGCGGATCTGCACATTCATTCACGTTTTTCCTTGGCCACCAGCCGCAAACTGGGCATACCCCTGCTCGCCGCCTGGGCGGAGATAAAAGGACCGGCGCTCATCGGCACCGGCGACTTCACTCACCCGAAATGGCGTGACGAACTGCGCGCCACGCTGCGTTTCGAGGAGGCAAGCGGCCTGTATACGCTCAACGACGATGCCCTGTCCGCGCAGGCGGCTCTGGGCCTGCCCGTCCCCGCCGCGCCCGCCGGCGCAAAAAAAACGGCGCGTTTCATGCTCCAGGGCGAAATAAATCTCATCTACAAGCGCGGCGGCAAACTGCGCAAAATACACAATCTGGTCTATATGCCGAACCTGGAAGCCGCCGATGCCTTCTGTCTGCGCCTAGCGCAACTCGGCAACCTTGCTTCGGACGGCCGTCCCATGCTCGGCCTGGACTCCCGCGACCTCCTGGAACTGGTGCTGGAAAGCCACCCCAAAGCCTTCCTCATCCCGGCCCATATCTGGACCCCCTGGTTCTCCCTCTTCGGGTCGAAATCCGGCTTCGACCGCCTGGAGGACTGCTTCGCGGACCTGTCTCCGGAAATTTTCGCCCTGGAAACCGGGCTTTCCTCCGACCCTGCCATGAACCGCCTCTGGAGCGCCTTGGATTCATGCCGCCTGGTTTCCAATTCGGACGCGCACTCCGGGGAAAAACTCGGGCGCGAGGCCAATGTATTCTCAGGCGAACTGTCCTACGACGGCATCCTGAACGCCCTGAAACATCCCGAAAAGCCCGGCGCGACCTCCTTCCTCGGAACCCTGGAATTTTTTCCGGAAGAGGGAAAATATCACCTGGATGGACACCGTAAATGCAATGTGGTCCTCAGCCCGGAAGAAACGCGGCGCTGCGGCGGAATATGCCCTGTCTGCGGCACGCCCTTGACCGTCGGCGTTCTGAGCCGTGTCAGGGAACTGGCGGACCGCGAAAGTCCCGAATACCCGCCCGGCACAGGGGACAGGGACGAACTCGGCGGACGCGGTTTCGCGTCCTTGGTCGCGTTGCCGGAAATTTTGTCGGAGATTCTGGGATGTTCGCCCAAAAGCAGGCGGGCGGAAGAAATGTATGCGGACCTTGTGCGGCGCTTCGGACCGGAACTGCATATCCTGCGCGCCGCGCCGCAGGACGAGCTGGCCCGTTTCTTCCCGCCTCTGGGCGAAGCCGTGGGCCGCATGCGGAACGGCAACGTGCGCCTGCACGGCGGCTATGACGGCGAATACGGCACGGTGCGCATGTTCGACGAATCCGAACTTGCGGATATCAGGCGCGGCATCGCCCCGTCCCGGCGCGGGGCGGGAATGCCGCCGAGCCGGAGCCTGATCCTGCCCGGAGCGCCCGTTCCTGCCTCGGCGCCTGAAAAAAGCGGACGCAGACCAACTCCCAAATTTCCGGACAAAATTCCGCCCGAAACGGCGGACGCTCCGGCTTCCGCAACCCGGCCGGGGCGCTTTGCCGGCGCGGGGGAACCCGCGGGACGGCTTCCCCGCATTGCGCCGGCAAAGCTTTCTCCCGCCGAAGGGCTCAACAATGACCAGGAAAGGGCCGTTGCGGCCGGCCCCGGCCCGGTGCTTGTCTGCGCAGGCCCCGGCACGGGCAAGACACGCACCCTCATTACCCGCATTCTGTATCTGCTCAACGAAGGCATCAGCCCGCGCAACATCGCGGCCCTGACCTTCACCCGCAGGGCGGCGGCGGAGATGGACGACCGCCTGACGGAAGCCTTGGGGACAAATACGCCCCTCCCGCGCACCGACACCCTGCACGCCTTGGCCTTGGAACTCATGCACAACAGTCAAATCGACGTACCCTTGCTTCTGGACGAGGCTGGAGCCCGCCGCGTGTTCCTTGAAGCCAATGCCGAAGAAGGCGCGCGCCGCGCCGGCGATGCCTGGCAGGCCGTGAATCTGGCCCGCGAACGCCGGGAGGCCCCGCCGCCGGAGTTCGCCGACTTTGCCGCGCGCTATCTGGCCCAGAAAAACGCCTGGAACCTCGCCGACTATACGGATTTACCGGAATTCTTTCTGGAGCGTCTGGAATGCGGTCTTTACGCCGGACCGTACGAACATGTGCTGGTCGACGAAATACAGGACCTCTCCCCCTTACAGCTCATCCTCATCCGCTCCTTGGTCAATTCAAGAAATCTGGAAGGTGAAGGCTTTTTCGGCATCGGAGACCCCGATCAGTCCATCTATTCCTTTCGCGGGGCGCACGGCGACGCCTTCAACTTTTTCCGTGAAGCGTGGCCGCATGTGCAACTCATCAGCCTGCGCCGCAACTACCGGTCGCGGGCGGGCATCCTGCACGCGGGGCAGGCATTGCGCTCCGGGGCCGCTTCCGGCGCGTCTCCCGGCGAGGCGCTTGTCCCGGAACGCGTCGAGGCCGCCGTCATCCGCCTGTTTTCCGCTTCCTCGGCCGAAGCCGAAGCCGACTGGACGGCCGACCGCATAGCCGACCTCATCGGGACGGGGGGACACAGCCTGACCGACGCGCGCGGAAGCGACGAGGAATCCGGCCTGCAACGCCCCAAAGCGGACCACAGCCCCGGCGACATCGCCGTGCTGTTGCGCGTCCGCGCCTTGGCCGGCCCTTTCCGTAAGGCATTGGCCCGCAAGGGCATACCCGTATCCGAACCGGCCGGGGAGCTTTTCTGGGCCGACGCGCGCGCGGCCGTCATCCTGCGCACGGCCGGCCGCATGTTGGGCATAGCCCCGTCCGAAGCGGCCGATGACCATGAAACTCCGGATATTCCCGGTCGGGTACTGGCGGGCGGTCCGGCGGCCGTGGCATCCTATCTGGAAAAAACGCCTCCTTTTGACCCTCTGTTCCGGCTTTCCCCGGTCTGCCGCGCACTGACCAAGGCTTACGAACAAAACGGCGGGTGGGCCGGACTGCTGACCTTCACCGGATTGATGAACGAATTGGAACTGGTGCGGGCCAAAGGTGAAAAGGTGCAGATAATCAGCCTGCACGCGGCCAAAGGACTGGAATTCCGCAGCGTTTTTCTGCCCTGCCTGGAAGACGGCATCGTGCCCTTTGCCGGCCCGGAGTTGCTTGCGGGCAAGGCGGTCGACAAAATGCGCGATCCAGACCCGGAAGAAGAGCGCCGCCTGTTTTACGTCGGCCTGACGCGAGCCGTGGATTTTCTCTACCTCAGCCATGCCGCTGAACGGATGCTTTACGGCCGGACCTTGCGGCTCAAGCCTTCGCGTTTCCTGGCCGACCTGCCCCCCCGCCTGCTCAGCCATTCGACGCTGGTGCGCCGGGTCACGCGGCACGAAAAACAACTCCGGCTGCTGTGATATCCCTGATTTTCATCCGCTTGCCCTGAATTCCGCGCGGGGATATTGCCAAGAAACGGAAAGGGCGTTATAACGGCATCAATTTCCGAAAAAAGCGTGATGTGCCAGTTTTCCGCCTGTCTGCATATTTTTCGGGAAATATTATGTATTGCCGCATTGTCGGAGTTTCCATCCAAAACCCGGAGGTCCCCATGCGTTGTATTCTTTTCTTCTTTGTGTTGGTGTTGGCAGGACTGACGGCGCCTGCATCGGCCGCTGTCGATGTCGACAAACTGCAGCTCCCCGGCGACCTGACCCAGGCGCAGGCGGAAAAAGTTATGGCTGGAGCCCTGGTCAAGGCCGTGGAGCAGGGGATTCCCATGAACATTGCCGTCGTGGACGCCGGCGGCAACCTGAAAGCTTTCTGTCGCATGGACGGAGCCTTTCTGGGCAGCATAGACATTTCCATAAACAAAGCCCGGACAGCGCGCTATTTTAATATGTCCACTGCCGCGCTGGGGGCGGCCGCGCAGCCCGGACAAGAACTTTACGGCATCGAGGTCACCAACGGCAGCCTGATTATCTTCGGCGGCGGCGAATTGCTTCTTGACCCCAAGGGAGTCATTATCGGCGCTGTCGGTGTGAGCGGCGGCTCCGTTACGGAAGACACCAACGTGGCCAAGGCGGGTACAGCGGCCTTGATGAAGTGACCTCTTCAGTGTTATGCACGAAATCCGCCGCGCCCCGCTGTTTCGAGGCTTAGGCGAAAAGCCTGCAGGCGAAAAGTTTGCAACCGTGCCGCATGCCGTGCTGAACCCTGCGGAAGCCCACAGGGCAGGTTCCCGGAGCGCGGTGGAGAAAGCGTTGTATTGTTTTATCACCCTGAAGCAATTTGATTTTGAGACGCCTCCACCGGCGCTTAGCGGCGAAACTCGGTTTCGCCTGCGGGGCGGGCGGCATATACCCGCCGCTGGAGCATTGTGCAATTTCATTTGCAAAATGCTCTAAAGGCATGAAGGCGTATCCTTCGTTGCGCTCAGAATGACAGACGCGGCGGCTCGGAACGGAAGGCAGGAAGCGTGGCGGATTTATGGACATTGAAAGCGGGAGGATCAGATGAAACGAAAGAGCGCGTTGTTTTCCGCAGCGCTGTTGTGTCTTTGCGGCCTACTTGCCGCCGCCTGCGTGCAACAGCAGATTACGCGGGCGGACAGCCGCGGCTTTTATGCCGGCGGACGCTTCCGGACGCAGATCGCCGTCAGCTCGCCCCTGATTTTGGCCGGTGCAGGCTATTTTACCACGGCGGTGCCGGCCGATGTCCTGCTCTCGCCCCCCAGCGCTACCTTCCGTTTTGCGGCATACGGCGAAGGGGAAAGCGGTCCTCTTGCCCGTGCGGCGCATGTGATCGCGAGCGAACTGCCTTCCCCCGGCTGGCGCTGGGAAAGGGAAAGCATGGCCAGGACGGAAACCTTATCTTACAGTCAACTGTCCGCCGGCGGACGCAACTGGACCGTGCAGATATTCCCCGTGTTGAGCGTCGGAGACTGGTTCAGCCGTTTCTGGACAGAGAAGGGCCGGACAGTGCCGGATTTCTGGCTGGCCGAACACTGGTCCGCAACCCCTGACGACGACCTGCGCATCGTCGTCGAATATCGCGAACCCGCCCCGGCCTGTATGCGCGAATACTTGAAAGCGTTTGTGAAAAGTCGGGAAAACCGGGATTACGCCCCCCTGCGCGGCAAAGAAGCGGCCCGGCGTTGCGGGCGGGATGTGGAGGAATTTTCCCGGCGCGCCGATGCCGTCGTAAACCTGGCCGGTCTGCCGCAAGCCGAAGCGCAGGCCACGTCCGGAACGGCCCCCGGGACGGAGACCGCATTGCCGGACGGGCGCCCGGACATGCGCAAACTGGTCGGCGTAGCGGAGATCGTCCGCAACGATGCCTCGGATATGCGCTGACGTTGTGCGCATCCTGTCCGGCGACATAGGAGCGACCCACAGCCGCTTCGCCCTTTACGAGGCTGTGCCGGTTCCGTCGGATGCGGCCGGGCCTGCGGCGGTACCGCTCAAACTTCTAGGAGACCGCGTTTACAAGGGCAGCGGATACCCTTCCTTCAACGCCGTCCTGCAAAAGCTTTTCACAAACGACGAGAACGGCCCCGCCCTGCTCGACCCGGCGCGGCCCCCGGACGCGGCCGTCATCGCTCCAGCCGGCCCTGTGGAAGGCTTGCCTGGCGATGAATGTTGCCGTCTTGCCAACCTGCCCTGGCATGTGCGCGCTTCGGACCTGCGTGAACTGCTGGGCACCGACCGCGTCCGGCTCATCAATGACCTTGAGGCTCATGCCTGGGCCTGCCTGATGCCGGAGGCAATCGCCGCCCGTCCCGCCCTTCCCGGTACGGCGCGACCGGGGTCGCCAGTTGCGGTGGTCGCGGCCGGCACAGGATTCGGCAAGGCATTGTTGATTCGCCCGGGGGCATGCATGCCGTCCGGCATTGATATCAGCGTCGACTGTGCCGCCGGACGTAGGGAAGGTCTTGCTTCCCTTGTGCAGGCGGCAGGATGTGCTGCACGCGCACCTGCGGGAGACCCTCCTTCCGTTGCGCAGGCAGCGGAGCGTTGTGAGCGTGCCCGCGTGTTGCCCAGTGAAGGCGGTCACGCGGAATTTCCCTTTGTCGGGGCGAGGGAATTTGAGTTCGCGGCCTTTGCCGCCGCTCGTCTGGGCACGGACAGGCTTATCTGCGACCATATTGTCACGGGATCGGGCCTGACCCATATCCTCGCCTTTCTCGGCGGCCCGGATGTCGGCCCTGTGGAGGCCGCCGCCCTTTGCCCGCGTTACCCGGAAGTTCCTGAATGGTACGCCCGCTTTTACGGACGCCTCTGCCGCAATTATGTGCTCGACACCATGGCTATGGGGGGAGTGTACATAGCCGGGGGCATGGCCATGCGCGTCAATGTTCTGGAATCTCCGGCCTTTGCTGCCGAATTTCATGCCGATTCTTTTTCTTCCGGCCTGTTGCGCGAGGTTCCGGTATTCTTGGTGGGCAATCCCAATGCGGGACTTTTCGGCGCGGCTTTTTTCGGGATTGTGCACTTCGGCGGATAATTCGATTTTCACATCAAAGCTGCATCGTTGCAGTTTTGTGGTGTCGACCGGGGCAGAAACACTTTTTCAAAGTTGATCTGCGCCGGTTTGTTTTTGGACGCTCATTCTCGGCGTGACATCAGACTATTATGGGAACCTCTAAAAACTCCTATTGCCTTACCATGGGATTTCGCCAGGATATTTTTGGGTATTTAGAGCATTTCAAAGTTAACTTTTCTCTAAGGAAACGCTGATTAAATTCCCCGAAAGGGGATCGCCAAACGGGGGAGGTTTATGTTGATGATAGTCATCAGTTGGAGGTAAAAACATGAAACGTCCGAGCTTGAGCGATATTGAATATGGCAGACGGAAGCGTAAGACGAAACGCGAAGAATTTCTGCGTATTATGAGCGACATTATCCCCTAATTCCAATTCCAAATTAAAAATGCGTTAATTTTTAATTTGAAATTGGAATGCGCGACAGGACATCGCGCCGAAATGCGAAGCATTTCGAGAGGCAAGGCAGGACCGCGTTCCCGCCGCAGCCAGCAGATAAAAATTGCAGGACGCAATTTTTATCTGGAAATCGAATAAGATGAATGGGTCGCGTATATCGTTCCATACTATCCCAAAGGTGAGCGCGGGCGGCCTCCGATGTGTATTGAAAAGATGTTGCGGATGTACCTTTTGCGATGCCGGTTCAATCTTTCTGACGAGGGATTGGAAGACGCCATTTATGACAGCTATGCCATGCGTAACTTCATGGGGATCAATTCTTTTGATGAGCAGGTTCCTGATGCGACGAACTTACGACATTTGCTGGAAACACACAATATCGGCAAGGTGTTTTTCGATGCCGTAGCCCATACTCTTGAGAAAGGCGGGCACATGATGCATGGAGGCTCCATAGTGGATGCGACTCTGATCAGCGCGCCGAGTTCGACCAAAAACGAGAAGAGAGAGCGTAGTCCTGAAATGCATCAGACGAAAAAAGACAATGATTGGCATTTTGGCATGAAATGCCACATCGGAGTTGATGCGGGCAGAGGCTATGTGCACAGATTGACCGGGAAAAGCTGATTGAACGGCGTAAATCGTCGGTACGCAGCAAGATGGAGCATCCATTCCTGATAGTCAAACGTTATTTTGGCTTTGCCAAAACAGTTTACCGGGGGTTGGCAAAAAAACACCCATCGGCTGTACACCCTGTTTACCAGCGCGAACCTGCTGATGTGCGCACGAGCCGGCAGGCCATTACGACCTGCCTGAGGATAGGTACGCCCTTTTTCAGGAAAAAGGGCGAAAAATGAGGAGAAATATGCTGCAATTCCGGTCAAACTACGGCAATTTTCTCAAAAATTGATGCCACTGGGACAAATCGGCGCGGTGGGGCTGAATTGTTCAGCGCTTCCTTAAAATTTGAACGTGATACTATATATTGAATTTTTCTGATTAGTTGAGGCTGTATTCAAGGAGTGTAGCGGTCGGATGAGCAGCTAAAAAATTTGTTGACATGTATGTTGATATTTATATGTTTCTAACATTTTTAATTCAATATTTTCAAAGAATTATTATTGGGTATAATGCTGTAGTGATTCAGCGAACAGCTTTGGGGTCGGCAGGCGGAAAGCCGTGTTGTGCATGCTGAAAGGGAACGTACCTTGCTGAAATGGGACGACCTCACCACCAAGGCAAATGGCAGCTACAGGCTTTTTTACGCAGGGGGTACTGTCCAGAATTTTTCGCACTTTTTGTAGCAGCCAAGTAGTGTCGGTTTTGGTGCTGCCTTAAGGAGCCGGCACGGGCCTTGCGAGCGATACCCTCAAAAATATCGCGGCTG
>JAISRC010000109.1 GCA_031273845.1 Desulfovibrio sp. | reverse complement strand
TTCTGTAACATACTGATATTTTTATATATAGCAAATCCGATCAATGAAAGCCGTATATAATAATTTCAGTATGTTATAAATATTTTAAGGCAAAGTCCGACAGGCTCCTAGAGCATTTTCTGAATGAAATTATCCAATTTCATTCAGAATCATTTTTAGAAAAAAACACTGTTTTTCCAAAAATCCACGCCGCTTATCGCGGCGCGTTGCTCTTGCGGGCAACGAGAGCGCTGGGACTTTTTCAAAGGCAAACCGCCCTAAAAGGTGCGGGACGCAATTTTATCCGAAGTCCGAATCAGAAAAAAATTCCCGCGCCAAGGCGTAAAAATCGTCCCAGTCCGCGCAACGCGCCAAGGCGGAACGGAAGCGCCCGACATCGGGAAACGCGCGCAGATAACGCGGCGCGACACTTCGTATTTTCAACAGGGAAAAAGGAACCCCGCCCCTTCCCTTCCGCTCCGGGGACAGTGAACGGGCCAGCCGGGCATGGCGCAGCAGAAAGTCCACCCCGGGCGCGCCGCCGCGCTCTCCCGGCCCATGCCCCGCGCGCAGATCCAGGTAGCGCCGAAAAATGCCGGGGTCGCTCAGAGCGCCCCGCCCGAACATGACCCCGGAAACCCCCGTTTCCAAGCGTTTTACGGCCTCTTCCGCGCTGAAAAGATCGCCGCTCGCCAGCACGGGAATGCTCACGCTCCGGGCCAGCTTTTCCAAGGCGGCGTAGTCCGCGGACCCCGTAAAACCCTGCCGGGCATGGCGCGGATGCAGGGTCAGCCAGGCCGCGCCCTCGTCTTCCAGCCTGCGCGCCAGATACAGGTAAACGGAAGATCCGGCCTCCGGGCCGAGGCGCAATTTGCAGCCGGCCCGGCCCTCTCCCGCCGATCTGAACAGGGCACGCCCAACTGCCGCAGCCCTGTCGGGATCGCGCAGGAGAGCAGCTCCCGCGCCCGTCTTCATGACTTTAGGCACGGAACACCCCATGTTCAGGTCAAAAAAAACAAAACCACGCCCAGCCGCCTCACGCGCCGCAACGGCGACAAAATCCGGCTCCGCCCCGAAAAGCTGCACTACCAGCGGGGTGTCTTCGGGAACGGTCCGCAGCAGATTTTCCGTCGCTCCCCCCTCCTTTCTCCGGAGGCTGTACACCAGACCCTTGGCGCTGATCATTTCCGTGCAGGCGACCGCCGCGCCGTTCTCACGGCACAAAACGCGAAAAGGCAGATCGGAAAAGCCGGCCAGGGGGGCAAGCCAGGGCGCGTCCGGGCCGACGGGCAACCCAGACGGGAGCTTCACAGCGCGGCGGCATACCAGGCGCCCGCTTCTTTCAGCCCCTCGCGCACGCCGTATTCGGGTTTATAACCCAGAAACTTTTCCGCCCTGCCGATGTCGGCCAGGGAATGACGCACATCCCCGGTCCGGAACTCCCGATATTCCGCCTCCGCCCCGGCGGCTTCGGGCCTGTGCCGCGCCGCTTCCTCCCGAATCAGCAGGAACAGTTCGTTCAGGGTCGTGCTGCGCCCGAAAGCCACGTTGTACACCCTGTTCAAAGCGTCCGGCCTCCGGGTGCAGGCAGCCAGGATATTGGCCTGCACACAGTTGTCTATATAGCAGAAATCGCGCGAACTTTCACCGTCCCCGTTGATATGGATGCGCTCCCCGCGCAGCATCCCGGCGAACCACAGGGGAATGACGGCCGCGTAAGCCCCCTCCGGGTCCTGCCGCCGGCCGAAGACGTTGAAATAGCGCAGGCCTATGCTGTTGAAGCCGTATGCGGAGGCAAAGACTTCGGCATACAGCTCGTTGACGTATTTGGTCACGGCATAAGGGGAGAGCGGTTTGCCGATGCGCTCCTCGACCTTGGGAAGGGTCGGCTCGTCCCCGTAAGTGGAACTGGAAGCCGCATAGACGAAGTTTTTCACGCCCGCATCGCGCGCGGCGACGAGCATGTTGAGAAAACCGTCTATGTTGGACGCATTGGTCAGTATGGGGTCATCAAGGGAACGCGGCACGGAGCCGAGGGCCGCTTCGTGCAGGACATAGTCCGCGCCGGCGCAGACCCGGCGGCAGGTCGCAAGATCGCGGATGTCCCCCTCGACAAAGGTGAACTTCTCCGCGCCTGCCTCGGCCTGCGCCGCATCAAGATTTTTACGGTAGCCCGTGGAAAAATTGTCCAGGCCGGTCACGCTCTGCCCGCTTTGCAGAAGCAACTCGACCAGATTGGAGCCGATGAATCCCGCAGCGCCCGTGACCAGCCATTTCGTGGGCTTTTCACGCAGTTCCGCAAGCAGTTCGCTGTATGCCGACATAGCAAAATATCCCTTAAAGTATATGCATTGAAAAGTAAATTTCTCAATGCATATACCAAGAATACCGGAACGGCAATGCGCTAGAAGATGAATTTCAACTGCAGATTGCCGGTCAGGCCCTCGCGCTTGCCGGTATATCCCTGTATCCCGAAATCAACGGAAAAAGGACTTGCGGCTGCGGGCCGGACGGTAACGCCTATCTCGCCCGCGCCCGTCGACCCTCTCAGTGTCGGAGCCGAAACGGCATAGCCGTTGGTCACGGCCTCGGCTTCACCGCCGAAGTCATGCTCAAAGGCCGCGCCGATATACGGACTGATAAAGTCATCCAGCGCATAAGCGAAGCGCCCGCCGACGCGTAGCCGGTGGGAATCCACGTCCCGGAACTGCATCCTGTCGCCGGTGGACAACGTTACGCTGTCGCCGTCCTGGTGCGTCCAGAAGTATTTTCCGGAAAAATCGAGAGTTCCCCTGTCATCCAAGCCGGGAACCGTCCAGACATAGCCCACACCCAGATGCAGGCCGTAATACAGATTCTCCGTATCATATTCCGCCCTGCGCCCTTCACTGTCGCGCAGGTCGGAACTGGAATACCCGCTCCGCACCCGGCCCATGCGCCCGCCGGCTTCGGCGTAGAAATTACCGGAGCTCGTGCCGGCAAAGGCAAAATGCCCCAGAAGACCTCCGCCCGCATAGTCGGTTGTGCCGCCGCCCCTGACCGAGGCCGCATCGGCAAAAGAGTTGTGGGTATCGTAATCGCCTCTGCCGTATTCAAAGAAAGCGCCCAAAGTCAGACCGTCCGGCGGCCGTATCCCCCCCGGCGGACAGGCCGGTAATCAGGGAAAAGCCGCTCACGTCCACATGGGAGCCAGTATTGTAGCGCACGCGTCCGCCGCTCACAGCGCCGAAACCGTTCAGCAGGGAGTCCTCCCGCGCCGGGCCGCTTTTCGCGCCCGCAACGGCGTTGCTCATTCCTTGCCCGGCCAGTATGTCCGCGCCCTGGTTTACCAGGACTGCGCCGCTGATAAATCCTTCGGACAATGCCTTGCTTTGGAGATTCACGGACGGGCCGGGGGAAGAAAAGACGGCGAGCAGTCTGTCGTTTGCTGAATCGGCAACTATATCGAAGTCATAGAGCATGGTCACGCCCTGCATCCCCTGCCCGTCGGCCACGGCGTTCCGGGGAGCGCCCGCAAGGGAAGCCGCGTCGATAAGCGTCACCGAGTTCCCCGCCTGCAGCGGAGTGCCTGCCCCGTCAATGCCCACGTTGACCGTGCTGCCGGTAATATCGGCTGTGCCGGAGACGGCGAGCATTGTGCCGCCTGCTGCCGTGCCCGCGGGCAGATAGAAGTTCAGGGACGCGTTGCGGGCGTTCAGGTCGCCGCTGTAGACAGCATTCGCGCCCCGTATGTCCAGTTGAGACAGGACGGGCACCGCGCCGCCCGATGTGTCGAACTCCGCGCCGTCGTAGATGGTCAGAAATGGGGATATGTCGCCGGGACTGTTCAGGGCCAGGGTTCCGGCCCGCACGGTGGTAATGCCGGTGTACGTGTTTGCGCCGACGAGGATCAGTCTGCCCGCGCCCAGTTTGGTCAGTCCGGCCGACCCGGAAACGGCCCCGGTAAGCATGGCGTTGCCGGCGCTTATCTCCACCTTGCCTTCCTGCGCCAGAACGATATCGTTGTTCAAGGTCAGCCCGCCGTCGACAAGCAGGGTATCGCCGCCGTTGAAGGTTAGGGGGCCGCTTCCCAGCGCGCTGTTGTGGGCGGCATGCAGCTGGCCCGCACCGAAGTCGGTCCCGCCGCTGTAAGTGTTTGCATCGGAAAGCGTCAGGGTCCCTCCCCCGGCCTTGGTCAGCCCGCCGGTGCCGGAAATAACGCGGTTCAGCGTGTAATCCCCGATGGTGTTGATGGTGTTCGCCTGCGTGCCGGCCAGGACGAAATTGTTGAACAGCAGGCTGTCGATGAACGGATGACCGCTGCCGTCTATATGCAGTGTGTCGCCGTCCATCCGGAAGGTGTTGACGGCTATCTCGCCCGGCAGGCAGTCGGAAAGGATGAAGGCCTGATCGTTGGTCAGAAGGAGCGTGTCGACGGATACCGCCGCTCCGCTTGCCAGAGAATTGTTGCCGTTCAGCGTGGTCCCCTGCGCGCCGATCTCCAGAACGGCGACATTCAGACTCAGTTCACCGTTATTGGTATCCAGGTTGATGATTCCGGCTCTCAGGTGGTCGGCCGTGAAGGAGACTTTGCCGCCCATGCCGCCGCCGCCTGCGCCGCCGCCTTGGCCGCTTTGGCCCCGTGCTCCGCCGCGCATGGTCAGAGTTTCGGTGACGACGCTGTTGCCGGACGCATCCAGCTCAGCGGAACCGCCACCTCCGCCTCCGCCGCCGTCGAGGGAGGTCGCGCTGCCGTGGGCTCCTCCAGCGCCTCCCCGGCCGCTTGCGGCGGAAGAAGGAGCGGCAGTGCTTCCGCCCAATCCGTCCCCTCCGTTGCCGCCGTCGCCTCCGACCAGAGTGATGTTTTTGGCCGTGATATCGCCGGAGAGCACGGCCTTGACGGACCCCCCCCTCCCCCGCCGCCGATGTTCGAGCCGTTGCTGAGGCCAGCGCCGCCGCCCATGACCTCGACGGACCCGTAAGTGCCGTTCAGCGACGTATCCGTGTGGACGGCGCCGTCGCCTCCCGCGCCGCCGGCGCCCTGATTGCCGCTGCCGCCGCCCCCGTCGTCCGCGGCGTCTGTACCCGAAGAGAAAGCGCCTGCCATTCCCGCATTGCCGCCATCGCCGCCCGAAGAACTGCCGGGTGCGGCGCTTCCCACGCCGCCGTTTCCGCCGTTGCTCGCGTTGCCGGTTCCACCTCGGCCGGCGGTGCCGGCACCCGGCCCGGAACCGTCCGTGCCTTGAGGACTGTTCGCGCCGATGCCGCCGCCGCTGTTGCCGCCGCCGCCGTAGATACCGTAATCCGCCGCCCGGCAGTCGGCTGTGATGAAGAACGACAGCAACAATAGCATCGCCAGATTCACGCACAGCGCGCGGCCGCGCGCGTTTATGGAACTGCAGACCGCGGTGCGGACTGCCGTGCATCGCCAGCTGCGGGTTAAGTGTTTGTTTGTGGTTAACGGAAAAACTCTTCATCAAAAAGGCTCCTGAAGCATTAAGGGTGAAAGAAAACGCTGTAAACGCAGGTCTGTGAACAGATCTGCGTTTACAGCGCCGTGGGCCGAAAAAAATTGCCCTGTTCCCCGAATGGGACAGGACAAAAATATATCAATAGTGCGCCGAAAAAAAGAAGAGCACATCAAACCGCACCCCGACGAGTCCGGCAGATATGCTTTTCTTCATCGATAAAGTGAGATAGTTTTGACTTGATCTGACAGTCGCCCCTCTTTTTCAAGGGGCGATTGTCAGATCAAGTCAAAACTATCTCATGTTATGCCATTATCCAGTGTATCCCTAAAGAAAATTTAGAGAAAAGTCAACTTTGAAATGCTCTAAAGCCGCTTTGGGCGGCTCACAATACAAGCCCCCGGCTCTGCCGGGGGTATGATGACAAAACAGGCGAAGGGCCGGTGGGGGCAGCCTTGCGCGCCTTCCCGGCCTGATGTACACCTTGCCCATGTTGCAGTTTCCTCGCATAGCGCCTGAAATAGTGAGCATAGGTCCTCTAGCGGTCCGCTGGTACGGGGCCATGTATGTGCTGGCCTTTGCCGCGGCCGCGTTGCTCGGCCGCCTGCGCGTTGCCCGTTCCGGCACATTCACGCGCGCACAGTTCGATGACGTGATCGTCTTCGGTTTTCTGGGGGTTTTGTTGGGCGCGCGTCTCGGTTACGTGCTGTTCTACAACCCCGCCTATTATTTTCATCATCCTTCTGAAATCCTGCTGGTCTGGAAGGGAGGCATGAGTTTTCACGGAGGCTTTTTGGGGGTCCTGCTGGCACAGGGTCTGGCGGCCAGACGTTTCGGCAGGGGATTTTTTACGACCATGGATTTTATGGCACCGCTGGTCGCGCCCGGCGTTTTTTTCGTGCGCGTGGGCAATTTCATCAACGCCGAATTGTGGGGGAGGGTGACCGACATGCCTTGGGGCATGGTCTTTCCCGGCGCGGGTCCTCTGCCCCGCCATCCTTCGCAGCTTTACGAGGCTTTTCTGGAGGGTCCGCTTCTTTTTGTCATTGTCTGGGTTTTTGCCTCCAAACCTAGGCCGGTGATGGCGGTAAGCGGCGTTTTTGCCTTGGGTTACGGGCTTTTCCGCAGTTTTGCGGAGTTGTTCAGGCAGCCGGATGCGCACATCGGCTTTCTGGCCTTTGATTTCCTGACCATGGGAATGCTGCTTTCCCTGCCCATAGCGCTGACCGGGGCAGTGCTGCTTTTCCTGGCATACCGGCATCCGGCAAAAAACATCGCCGTCCATGGCCTATAAACTTCTGGATCTTTTTTCCGGTTGCGGAGGCATGACTCTCGGCTTTTGCGACCCGCATTTCGGAGGCGGCTTTGAAAGCGTCTTTGCCGTGGATCATGACAAGGCGGCAACGGCTCCCCATGTCAGACGCATATGGGGAAATTCTCCTGAGAATGGGGAGAGAATTCTCGGTTTAACAGGAAGTAGAATTTAACAGGCTCGAATTTGTAACTGGCTGAAAAGAAAATATTCTCAGTTGTGATATGCGTACACAACCCCCCGAAACGGACGGTACTGTCCGGCTTGGGGCTTTCGAGACAAATCCTTATGGGGAAAGTTGAAATCCTGGGGGTACCGTGACGAACCCTCTGCGGAATCCTGATGGCCTATGGCAGCGCAAAATCCCCATCCATGAGCGGGGTATCATAATGGTACTGTCCAGAATTTTTCGCACTTTTTGTAGCAGCCAAGTAGTGTCGGTTTTGGTGCTGCCTTAAGGAGCCGGCACGGGCCTTGCGAGCGATACCCTCAAAAATATCGCGGCTG
>JAISRC010000111.1 GCA_031273845.1 Desulfovibrio sp. | reverse complement strand
TGTGTTATGGTGGGCCATGTTCAAAATCTCCTTGATCTGCAATGGTTTTGATAGCTTTTTTGTAGCATGAATCATGGAGATTTTGAACATATTTTTTAGCCCTTAGCCGGACAGCAATGTCTTTATAACTGTTCTGGCCTGTCAATGCGTCCACGCACTACACCGCGAATTGAAATCGCACGGTATATATGACAGTTGGTGCAGCATACGCGCAACACTCTCCATCAGCCAGCGCATTACCGCGACATTTCGTCAGCGGAACGGCTATGCGCTGCATGTCCGTAAAGCCTCGACAGCCGAGCCGGGTCAGCAACGCATCTATGATGCCTTACACCTTACTCATGCCCCAGGGGGCCTAACCAAGAATAAAATAGCAATTCCAGCGGAAAGTAGTGCCTGAAGGAAAAAATTATGACGATAACATACTGTTTTATTATATAATTTTTTTGAGCGTGTTAAACATGGGTTAAAAATGCGTTTCAAAGGCGTAAAGACACAGTTCTCAAGCGACAATCGAATCAGCCGGCAAAAAGCGGCAGATCAGGTAGGACTGAGCCGAATTCGTCCGCCCCGGCCCGCAACAGAGCTAGAATGGCCTCCCGTCCTTCGCCGCCGAGATCTTCGCTGTACTCATTGACGAAAAGAGCTATGTGCCCGGCCATGACCTCGGGATCCATTTCCTGGGCCAGACTGCGGATGAACTCCCTGCCGTCCTCAGGATGCGCCCGCGCATGGGCCAGACTCGCGCGCACCGCCGCCTGCGCCGTCAACGCAAAGTCCATGCCCAGGGAACGGCGCACGACGATGACGCCGAGAGGCAAGGGCATGCCCTTCTCTTTTTCCCACCATTCCCCAAGGTCCAGAACAAGACGCAAACCTTTCTGGGCGTATGTAAATCTGCCCTCATGGATAATCAGGCCCAAGTCGGCCCGGCCCGCAAGCAGGGCGGGCATGACGGCATCAAAAATCATGGCTTCACGCGGGCCTTTGAAGCCGCCGTGCAGGGAAAGCAGCAGGTTCGCCGTGGTTCTGTATCCGGGCACGGCGATGCGGGCGCGAGGGTACTCCGACTCCGCAAGTCCGGGACGGGCCGTCAGCAACGGTCCGCAACCGCAGCCGAGCGCGCCGCCCGCGTTGAGCAGGATGTAGTTTTCAAGGATCGCGGACACGGCCGCCATGGAAATCTTGGTGATGTCCAGCCGCCCTTCCTCCGCGAAGGCATTCAATTCCTCCACATCGGCTGAGTGCGTGCGCACGGTAAACGGGGCGCCTATGCGCCTGCGGATCAGCGCTTCAAAAATATAGGTGTCGTTCGGACAGGGCGATATGCCCAGCGTGTACGAAGGAAGCGTCATCCCGGTGCTCCCTTTCGCGGCGCGGCTTTGCCTGAAACCCGCGCGCAACGGACATTTTCTTTTTTCAATGTTAAGCTGCTCTAGCTCTTGTACGGAGATATCTCGCGCAGACGACTTATGATCTGCGGCAGCTTTTCCGCCGCGTAATCCACCTCGTCCTGCGTGTTGTACCGACTCAGGGACAGACGCAGCGACCCGTGGGCGAAGGTAAAGGGCACACCCATGGCCCGCAGCACATGCGAGGGTTCCAGGCTGCCGGAAGTACAGGCCGAGCCGGAACTGGCGCAGATGCCGTGCTGATCCAGAAGCAGCAGGATTGCCTCGCCTTCCACATACTTGAAGGAAATGTTCAGGGTGTTCGGCAGCCGCATATCCGGGTCGCCGTTGACGATACAGTCCGGAATGCTTGCAGTGAGGCGTTTTTGGAGGTCGTCGCGCAGGGCGCGGACCCTGGAGTTTTCCTCGTCGATATGGGCGGCGGCCAGTTCGCAGGCCGCGCCCAGAGCCACGATGTTCGGCACGGCCTCGGTGCCGGCCCTGCGCCCGCGCTCCTGGTGCCCGCCGCGCAAAAAGGGCCGGAACGGCGCGCCACGGCGCACATAAAGCGCGCCTACTCCCTTGGGAGCATGCAGTTTATGCCCGGACAGGGCCAGATAATCCACAGGCAGCGAGGCCAGATCAATCTTCAGCTTGCCCGTAGCCTGTACGGCGTCCACGTGAAAGGGGATGCCGCGTTCACGGCATACTGCCCCGACCTCGGCCACCGGGTAGATATTCCCTGTTTCATTGTTGGCGAACATCATGGAAACCAGAGCCGTATCCCTGCCCAAAGCGCCTGTCAACTCGTCCATATTGATGCGGCCCTTGTCATCCACACCGAGATAGGTGACGGAACAACCTTCCTTTTCCAGATACTGCCCGAGCGTCAGCACGGCCGGATGCTCTACCCGCGTGGTGACGAAGTGTTTTTTGTCAGGCCTGGCGCGCAGAGCGGACATGATTGCCGTGGAATCGCTTTCCGTGCCGCAGGAGGTAAAGATAATCTCCTCCGCCCTGGCCCCCAGCAGATCGGCTACCTGCCCCCTGGCCTTCTGCACGGCCTTCTGGGAAATTCCGGCAAAAGCGTACATGCTGGAGGGATTGCCGAACTGGTCCTTGAGAAAAGGCAACATGGCATCCAGAACTTCCGGGGCTACGCCGGTGGTGGCGTTGTTGTCGAAATACACCATTTTTCCGCTCACGATACTGCCTCCCTGACGACGATGTCCGCTTCCACCTGTTCCCGCAGCGTCTGCTGCACAAAGCCTTCAATGGTCAGCCGACTTGACGGACAGCTTGTGCAGGTGCCGCGCAAGGCCACGCTCACGGTCTTGCCGTCTATGTCCACAAGCTCAATGTCTCCGCCGTCCTGTCGAAGCCGCGGACGGATGATTTCATCCAACACATTCATAACCCGCTGCATGCGCTGCACATTGGAAAGAGGCGCGGCGCCGGCGGTCTTGCTTTTGCGCCAATCCTCAAGTCCGGCAGGCGCGGCGGCGCCGGCCGCCTGCCCCGGTTTTCCCGCATCGCCGGATTTGCCGGCGAGAACATCCGCAATGACGGATTCTATTTCCTGCAGACATTCGCCGCAACCGCCGCCGGCTTTTGTAAAATTCGTCACGTCTTCAGCCGTTGTCAGTTTGTTTTCCCGTACCGCCCTGATGATCTGTTCCTCGGTCACGCCGAAACATTTGCAGACGATGCGTCCTTCGCTTCCCTCGGGAAGGGCCGCTTCGCCGCGGTAAGCGCGGATCGCGGCCTCAAGAGCCTCGCGCCCCATAACCGAGCAGTGCATCTTTTCCTTGGGCAGTCCGCCGAGGTATTGTGCTATGTCGTTGTTGGTGACGGACAACGCCTCTTCCAGAGTCTTGCCCTTGATCATTTCGGTCAGGGCCGAACTGGAAGCTATGGCGCTGGCGCAGCCGAAGGTCAGAAAAGAGGTGTCGTCGATGACCCCGTCCCTGACTTTCAGATAGAGCTTCAGGGCGTCACCGCAAGCTAGGCTGCCGGCCTCGCCGACCGCGTCGGCATCTTTCATTTCCCCTACATTACGCGGATTAAGAAAGTAATCCCGCACTTTGTCCGTGTATTCCCACATATGCGCTCTCCAGTGCCGCGCGGATGTTCCGGGCGGAATACATACAGTATCCAAGACAATTTGATTTTGAAACGCCGGCTCCGGCGTTTAACGGAGGAACACGGTTTCTCCTACGCCTGCGGGGCGGGCGGCGGCGCTTCGCGCTTGCGCCGCCTGAGCATTTTCATTGTTAAAATGCTCCAGGCATGTTCTGTGCTCCTGAAAAGGGACGCAGAATACTTCCCGGCAATTCAATAATATAAAATTCCATATCGGAAAAGGGGGTATTCACCCTATTTCCCGCGTCACCCGGAATTCAACGGACGGATAGCGTTCTTCCGCTGCTTCCAGTTTCCAGAGGCCGGGGACGAGGTAAGCGAGCGCGCCTTCGGCGTCCACGGCCAAATCCTGCCGGTAACGGCTTTTGAATTCCTCAAAAACGCCCTTGTCTTCGGAAACGACCCATCGGGCGGTTTCGATCCCGGTTTCTTCGTAAGCGGCGTCCACGGCGTATTCTTCAGCCAGACGGGAAATGATCACTTCAAACTGGAGCACTCCCACCGCGCCCAGGATATAATCGTTGTTGGCCAGAGGACGGAAAAGCTGTACCGCGCCTTCTTCGGCCAACTGTTCCAGGCCCTTCTGCAACTGCTTGGTTTTGAGCGGGTTGCGCAGGCGCACGCGCCGGAAATGTTCCGGGGCGAAATTCGGGATGCCTGTGTATTTCAGATAACTTTTCTCCGTGAAGGTGTCACCTATTTTGATCGCTCCGTGGCCGGCCATGCCTATGATGTCGCCGGGATAGGCGTTTTCAACCCCGGCGCGTTCCCGGGCCATGAACAGCACGGCATTGGATACGGCGCCCGCCCTGCCGGTGCGGAGGTGCCTGATGCGCATACCCCGCGTAAAACGGCCGGAACAGACGCGCATAAAGGCCATGCGGTCGCGGTGCGCCTTGTCCATGTTGGCTTGTATTTTGAAGACCACTCCGGAGAATTCCTCTTCTTCCGGGCTTACCATGCGCAGTTCTCCGCTTTCCGTCAAGGCCGGGCGCGGCAGAGGCGCCGGCGCAAGAAGGATAAAGGAATCCAGCAGTTCGCGCACCCCGAAATTGTTCACGGCGCTGCCGAAAAAAACCGGGGTCAGTTCGCCGGCCAGATAGCGTTCGCGGCTGAAAGGCGTGCCGGCCTCACGCAACAGTTCCATGTCCGCGCGCAGGTCTTCGGCCTGGTTGCCGAGCAGGCTGTCCAGTTTTTCATCGTCCAGACCACTGATGAGCACCTGCGGTTCCCTGATTTTGCCGCCGTGGGTCGGCGAGAAGAAGCGCAGTTCCCCTTTCCTGATGTCGTAAGCACCTTTGAACGTCGAGCCCATGCCCACCGGCCAGGTCAGGGGCACGCATTCCATGCCCAGCCGGTTTTCTATGTCGGACGTCAGTTCCAGGGGCGGCAATCCCTCACGGTCCAGCTTGTTGATGAAGGTGATGACGGGCGTGCCGCGCATGCGGCATACGTCCATAAGTTTTTGCGTTCGGCTCTCCACGCCTTTGGCGGCGTCAATGACCAGCAACGCAGAATCCACGGCTGTAAGCACACGGTAGGTATCTTCGGAAAAATCCTGGTGACCGGGGGTGTCGAGCAGGTTGATTTCAAAGCCGCCGTAGGAAAAGCTCATGACCGAGGTGGTGACCGAAATCCCGCGCTCCTTTTCCATGACCATCCAGTCAGAGGCCGCGTAGCGCGCGGATTTCCGGGCCTTGACGGTCCCGGCAAGCTGAATGGCCCCCCCGAAAAGCAGCAACTTCTCCGTAAGCGTGGTTTTGCCCGCGTCCGGGTGGCTGATGATGGCGAAGGTCCGGCGGCGTTCAATTTCCCGCTTGTCCCGCGATTCCGAGAGCATTCCTCTCCCCTGTTCCGTTTGTAATGTATTTGTGCTTCAAAAAACACGCCCCGCGGTTTTGAAATACCGGTCGTAGCGCAAGCGCGGTTTTGCTGCGGTTTTGCCTTGACCTGCAGCTTCCTGCGATGTAAACTTAATGCCTTCGTACGGCGGATGTAGCTCAGTAGGTTAGAGCGCCAGATTGTGGATCTGGATGTCGAGGGTTCAACTCCCTCCATTCGCCCCAGCGGCTTTTCCGCGTGTTTCCGTTGCGGTTTTCATCGGCCCGCGGCGGTTTCGCGATTTTTCCGCGCATGTTCGCCCGTTTTCCCGCAGGAATCGGGCGGACATTCTTCGCCGGCTCCCGCAGGTGCCGGTATTCTGTTGTCTTTTCCTGGCAGCATCGTTTGCCTTCAACAATCGGTCCGGCTGTAAATTCGGGCGAGGGCGGCAAGCGGAAACGATGCCTGGTGGGTATTGTTCAATTTTGCGAGGCGTCCGGCGGGCAAATCCTCAGCCGGCAAACTGGTCGAAAGCACGTAGCGCATCCGCGGCAGATGACACAGATGGTCCCCCTCCCATGGCGATACTGACGCCGAGGGCTTCCGCAACTTCCTGGCGGCTTGCTCCCAAAACATGAAGTTTCCGGGCATGTGCGGCGATGCAACCGTCGCAACGCGCATTCACTGCAAGGGCGAAGGCGATCAGTTCCTTGGTTTTGCTGCCCAGGACGCCGTTTTCAAATGCGGCCTGAGCGGCCGCATCCGCAGAAGCAAACTGCCCGGGTATAAGCGCGCTGAGCTTTTGCCGATATTCCAGAGTACTCTTGCTGATTTCCTTGTAATCTTTACTCATTCTTCCACCCTCTTGCTAAGATTAGGACATTTTACGCTTGAGATTGCCGCTTACGGCGGGCAAAGCCCGACTGCTCCAGTCCCGTAGCAGAGGTTTGCCGGCAAACCCTTGCAGAGCGGATACTCTTTTTCAAAGTCGGTCCGCTCTATTGCGGGGCAGGTCAGGGTGCGCTTCCTTACTACCGGCCTGCCGCCTGTGTCAAAGAAATTTTCGATAAAATCACACTTGGCAAAATACTTGAGTCCGCCGCGATTCACCATGCAAAAAAAGAAAAAACCTCGTTGTGTTTGTGAAAACAAACAAATAGGATGAGTTTATCAACAACATTCTATCACCAACGAGGTGAAAACAGTATGCCGAAGAACCTGCACTCCTACAAATACATTGGAGAAACAAATCTTGCGGGTTGACTGTGCCGGACGGATTGCTGATGTATCTTGATTTAATGTGCCGTCTTGGTGTTTTTCAAGCGTTGCGCACGCATCTTGACGGCAATATCCATTCCTTCTGTGTTTGAAAACCCAGTGATATTGTAAGTATTTTATTGGTGTTGAACTTGAGCGGCGGAGACAATGTTGATGCTTGCGGAAAATTCAGGCGAACTCAGTCTTCCGCACCCTGTTTGCCCAATGTTTGAGCTATGGTCTGACGCTTGCAGAGCGGCGTACCCGGCAAAAAGCCATGGAAGCGCGGGATTCAGGCAGTGTGCCGTCGCCTCAACAGTGTTCAGATTTTTGAAGCAGGACGGTATAGACGGGCTTGAGGAGAGAGGGTAAGGCCATGATTCCTGAATCCGGAGCGATGGTACAGCAGCTTTCCGCCTGCAACAAGGCTTTGTTGGGCACTCTGTACGCCAACAAGCCTTGTGACTCCACCACTCTGGATATGGACGCGACCTTGATCGAAACTCATATGGCATCTCTCCACCCATCGACCTACCATACAATCTACATATATTTTTTTGGCAGAAGATTAAGGGTTGATTGGAAGATGAACAAAGTGTTGACACGTTACAAGCGTAAAATGCTGCCGAAATCCGCTTGTTCGAGCTGCAACAGGGCCTTTTTCCTGTCAATTCCCCCGGCATATCCCGTGAGGCTGCCGGTGGAGCCTACAACCCTGTGGCAGGGAATAATCACAGCTATGGGGTTATGCCCCACAGCGCCGCCCACAGCGCGCGCCAATAGAGGAGAGCCGCTTTTCCCCCGCGCCGTCCGTTGCGCAACGGTGCCGTAAGTGGTGACCTTTCCATACGGGATAAGCAGCAATATTTCCCATACGGCCTTCTGGAAAGGCGTTCCGGCGGGGGCAAGGGGAAGATCCCATACGGGATTTTCGCCGCCGAAATATGCCGCCAGCCAGGTACGCAAGCTGTCAAATACAGGGTATTCAGGTGTATGCGCCCGTGCATCGACGCCGATGGGGCAGTATTTCTGCCCGACAAACCAGAATTTGGTAAGGCTCCCGTTTTCCGCCGTTGCCGCGCCCTTACCCAAAGGGGTATCCAGGGAACAGGTGTAGATCACGGTTCACGCTCGTGTTTTTATTTTCTGTTGCGGCAATACGGAAGACATGATGGCGGGAATGGTGCCGGCCGCCATAATCCACGGTCTTGCCGCGGCATCAGCCAAGAATCCGAAGAGAGGCTGAACTATGGAAGAAAACAGATTGAGCGCAAAGACCAGACTTGCGGCGGTAGCATAGGTAAAATCGTAGGCGGAGATGAAAAACGGCAGAAGGGCAGGCAAGGCTCCCTGATTGGGAGAAAACATACTTTCCGCCAATTTCCGTCTTTTCCCATATTGTTCCCGAAATTCATTGCAGTAACTCGCTTTTGGCATTTTTATTTTCCGTTTTTGACCGGCACATACCGCTTTTTTACGTTTACAGCCGCGCTATTATTGTGAGTATAAAGCGAGTAGATAATCCACAAAGCAGGAGTCCTACTCACATGCTGACAGATAAGGCAATAACCCAGGCAAAACCCCGTGAAAAAATTTACAGATTGTCCGACCAGACAGGGAACGGATTATACCTCGAAGTGACACCTGCCGGCAAGCATTGGCGGTTCCGGTATCGGTTCCGGGGTAAAGCGAAAATGATCGGCCTTGGGACTTATCCTCTCGTCACCCTCAGAGAAGCACGGGAAAAGGCGTTGGAGGCGCGGAAAGTACTTGTAGGTGGCGTTGATCCGTCTTCGCTGAAAAAAACGAGCCGAGGCGAATCTCAGGGCATTTTTCGTGATGTAGCAAGGGAATGGTGGGAACGCTTTGCGTCCACAAGCACCCCGAAATATTCAGGAGAAGTCTGGTCGAATCTTGAGCGAAACGTATTCCCGCTCATAGGCGATATGCACATTGCTGAAATTGATGCGCCTACAGTGCTTGCAGTCTTACGTCGAATTGAAGAGCGCGGTACGTTCACCAGCATGCATAAAGTAAGAAGCTACATATCACAGATATTTCGATACGGTATAGCCTGCGGCCTTGTTTATAGCGATCCGTCTCGTGATCTCTCAAATGCGTTGCACAGAAAACGGTCAACACCGCGCGCGGCGCTTGTTGATCCTGCTCAAATCGGTCTTCTCATGGTTGCTATAGAAGAATATCCGCGTGTAATTGTGCGTTGTGCGCTGAAGCTTGCCGCATATACTTTCGTGCGCCCTAGGAGCCTGTCTGACTTTAAATTTTACAAAATTTACAATTATGCTTTCCAATACCTGTACAAAAGGGATTGTTTTTAGTATAATATTTTGAAATTACAAGACAAGAGAGGGTATGGAGATGGCTTTTATC
>JAISRC010000053.1 GCA_031273845.1 Desulfovibrio sp. | reverse complement strand
TTAAAATATTTTTAACATACTGAAATTATTATATACGGCTTTCATTGATCGGATTTGCTATATATAAAAATATCAGTATGTTACAGAAAATACATGCTTAAAGTCCGACAAACTCCTAGAAGGAAGGAGTTATCGAAAGGTGCTCCCGGCATTGCCGGGAGTCAACCGGCAATATCCCTGAAGGGAGAGCTTTCAGGCCTTAGAGCATTTCAAAATCGAAAATGCTCATGTGGCGTAAGCGCAAAGCATCGCAACCTGCGGATCAGGGAATAAAAATCCCCTGCTCCACAAGCGGGATTACGGACTTTCACCGGCTATGCCGGGAAAATCAGCCGCAACGGTACTGTACGCCGAAAGAGGGACGCGGGTGATTCCACTCCATGGCGCCCGGCAGGTGCGCGCAGGCTACGCGGCAGGTGCCGCATTCCAGACAGCCGGCCACTTCAAAGATAATGCGTCCCTTGTCGTCCAAGGTATACAGACCGGCGGGGCAGACCACGGTGAGGGCTTTCACGGTCGCTGCGTCCAATTTTTCCTCGTGGATGACGATATGCGGGTGCCCTTCATCCACAACGAATTTATTCGTGGAAAGCTTCTGTTCAACATTCATCAGAGCGCCTTTGATCCCTTGAATCCGTCGATGGCAAGATTGAGCAGTCCTGCCTTGCGGACATACGGCAGGGCTTTTTTCAGCATCAGTTTCGAGGGGCCGGATACCGTGAACATATCCGCGAAGATGTTTTCCACCAGTTCCGGATATTCCTTGAACATGCGGGGCGTATGTTCGATGAAATCCGGGGCTCTGCGGTGCGTTTTGATGTCCTGCAGGACAAAGCTGTTTTCCAGTCTGTTTTTGTAGGAGGCGAGGGTCGCGTTGCTGAAGTCGCCCTTCTGCTTGGCTTCGATGACTGTTTCTGCCGCCAGAGCGCCGGAACCTATCGCATAATCCATGCCGCGCACCGTAAAGCCGAGGTTCAGACAGAACCCGGCGGCGTCGCCGAGCACCAGCAGGTTGTCGGCGCTCAGCATCGGGGTCATGTTGATGCCTCCCTCGGGCACCAGATGGGCGGAATACTCAATAATTTTACCGCCGGCGAGATAGGGCTTGAGCGGGGAGCTCTCACGGAAGGCTTCCAGCATATCCGGAAGACGCACGGAGGATTTGGCCATTTCCGAAACCGTGACCACCAGACCGACGCAGAGGCTTTCCTTGTTGGTGTAGAGGAAGCCGCCGCCCACCAGCCCTTGGGAAGGCGCGCCTGCGAAGAGATGCGCCAGACCCTCGCCGTCGTTGAGGTTGAAGCGGTCGTTGATCACGCCGGAGGACAGTTCCACCACTTCTTTGGCGCCGACCGCCACATGGTGCGGCGAAAGTTCTTTTTTCAGGCCGGCCTTCTGAGCCAGCAGGCTGTTCACCCCGTCGGCCAAGAGAACGACTTCGCCCGTGAGTTCGTCTTCGCCCGCTATGATGCCCGTGACCTTGCCGTTTTCGCGCAAGAGGTCGTCTGCCACAGCCGGGCAGACCACGTCACAGCCGGCTTCTTCAGCCTTGCCGGCCAGCCAGGCGTCGAATTCGGCCCGCAGGACGGTATAGGAGGCGCTTGCCGAGTTTTTGAAGCGGGAGGAACCGAAATCCATGGTGAAACAGCTTTCTTCGGTCTGCATGGAAATGCGCTCGCGCACGACTTTGCGTTCCACAGGGGCCTCGTCCGCGAAACCGGGAATGATTTTTTCCAGGCTGTGGGCATAGAGCCGTCCGCCCGTCACGTTCTTCGTGCCCGCGGTATCGCCGCGTTCCAGAACCAGGACGCTGAGGCCCGCTTTGGCCATGCAATAGGCGGCGGTACTGCCCGCAAGGCCCGCGCCGACGACTATGGCGTCATAATCAGCCATTGTATTCTCCTTGTCTGTGCGCGGGGATCAGGGCATCCCCCCGCTTTTTCCCGGCGCAGCCGGGGACGGCCGCGCACAACGCCTCCCGTCCCCGGCCGGTTCCTTTTACGCTTTGACCGCCTTGATCAGAGCCGGGATGACCATCTGCCATTCGCCGGTGATACAATAGTCGGCGTGCTGGTGCATGAGGCATTCGGCGTCCTTGTTGACGCTGACGATAACCTTGGCGTCGCGTATCCCGAAGGTATGCTGCGCCTGTCCGGAAATGCCCACGGCCACATAGAGCTGCGGCTTGATAATCTGTCCGGAAATGCCGATATAGCACTCTTCGGGCAACCATTTGAAAAACTCGGCGATGGGACGCGAACAGGCAACTTCCGCGCCAAGGGCGGCGGCAAGCTCCTTGGCGGCGGCCAGATCCTTCTCTTCGGAGAATCCGCGGCCGACGGCGACCACCTTGGTCGCTTCACCGAGGTTCACGGTTTGGGGCGGACGGGGTTTGCGCCCGGTCACCTTGGTCCTGCCGGGGGAATACTCCAGAGTGCCCACGCTTGCGCCGGCAACGCCAGCCGGGTCGGGTTCAAAGGTCTTAGGACCTATGGTGGCCAGCACCAGAGGTTCCGTGGTGGAATCGGTACGCACGGCAGTGCCGCCGTAAACGTTGGTATCGCAAGTGAAAGCATTGCCGTTCAAGGCAAGGTTCTTGGCATCGCTGAAGCAGGGTGCGTCCAGCAGAGCCGCGCTGCGGGCGGCCAGATCGCGCCCGCGCCTGGAGGTGCCGAGCAGGATCAGGGAAGGTTTTTCGGCTTTGGCTTTCGCAACCAGAGCCGGGGTATAATCTTCCCAGAGCCCGTCGGCGGGCAGGGACGGAGTGAAGACCGTGATCTTTGCATCGGCGCTCACGCTTTTAGCCGCGCTGACCAGCACCGCGGCCCAATCGGGGTTTTCGGCAACTATCCAAATGACACTCATGGCGATCTCCTTACAGGACTCCGTCTGTGGAGAGCTGCTTGACCAGAGCCGCGGCGGCCTGATCCAAGCTGACTCCCTCGGGGTTCATAATCTGTTTGCGACGGGACATGGCCGGGGCCAATACGCTGACGCGCGTTGAACGGGGTTTGACGGCGTCCGCCGATATCCCGATGCCTGCGAGGGTCAGGGCGTTGGCCGGTTTTTTCTTGGCGCCGATAATATCCTTGACGCCCGGGATAGGGGCGTCGCCCACTTCCGGGGACACGGTGATGACCAACGGAGCGGTGACCTCAACTGTTTCCATCCCTTCTTCCAGTCTCCGTTCCAGGGTGAAAGCGTCGCCGCCGGCGCCCACCTTGACCACATAGCTGACCGAAGGCATGTCCAGCAGGGCGGCAAGTCGGGGTCCCGTCTGCTGGGCATAGTCGTCGCTGGACGCTTCGGAGCAGATGACCACGTCCACATCGCCGATGGACTTGACGGCCGCGGCCAGCACCTTTGCCGCTCCCACCTTGTCCACTTCGGCCAGGGCGGGGTCTTCGACATACCAGACCGCGTCCAGCCCTCTGGAAAGAGCATCTTTGGCGGAAGCGGCAACGGACGCGCCGCAGGTCACTCCCACCAGTTCCCGGCCCGTGGCCTTCTTGATCTGCACGCCGCATTCGAGGCCGTTGCGGTCATAGTCGTTGACCTGGGGCTTGCATTTCTCCATGTCCAGTTCGCGGGTCTTTTCATTGACGCGGATATCGCCGTCGGAAAGCACCCATTTGTAGCAAACAGCAATCTTTTTCATGGAAACCTCATAACCGGCGGTCATGCCGCCACCTTTCGTTACAGGTTACAAACATCGCCCGTCCTCCCGGCGGGGAGCGGCGAAAGCCTGTCGCCGACGTCTTTTCGCCGCCGGAGCATCATAATTCCGCAATGCTCCGGAATGCGTTCAAATGAAGAATATATAGGTCAGCAGAATAAACACCGGGATGAGTATTCCGACGGACCATGCCATATAGCCGAAAAAGCTCGGCATCTTCACGCCCAGTTCTTCAGCTATGGAGCGCACCATAAAGTTCGGGGCGTTGCCTATATAGGAATTGGCCCCCATAAACACCGCTCCGGCCGAAATGGCCGTCAGGGTCGGTGCCCAGGGACCCATGAGGTGCTCGGCGATCATCTCCGACTCCACCCCGGCCAGACCTCCGGCGGTGTTGAAAAATACAAGATAGGTCGGGGCATTGTCCAGAAAGCTGGAAAGCGCGCCCGTCAGCCAGAAGAACATGGCGTTGTTCGGCTGCCCGTTGTCGCTGACCATACCGATGACCGCAGCCAGGGCGCCCTCGTTCCCTGCCTTGAGAATGGCCAGAGCGGGGATCATGCTTATGAAGATGCCGAAGAAGAGCTTGCCCACCTCAAGGATCGGGCCCCAGGTGAATTCGTTCAGCCTGCGGCATTCCTGCGCAGTCAGCTTCCAAGAAAGCCCGGCCGTGCCCAGAAGCAGCAGATCGCGGAGCACGTTCTGCAGTTCGAGATGCACTTCGTAGATCACGAACTCCACCTGCGGATCCCACATGCCGCTGAGCAGTACCAGGAACACTATGCAGACCAGCAGGGGGAAATTCACCACTCCGTCCACGCCGAGTTTTTCGTTCACGGCGCCGGTCGGGGCGGCCGGGCGCCCTTCTTTGGCATACAGAATGCTGTCAAGGACGAAGTAAAGACCGAGCAGGATAAGCGAGGACACTATCATGGGCACTATGACGTTGCCCAGAGTCCAGAAAAAGCTCACGCCCTGGAGGAAACCGAGAAAGAGCGGCGGGTCCCCCAGAGGGGTAAGCGCGCCGCCGATGTTGGCGACCAGAAAAATGAAGAAGACCACGCTGTGTACCTTGTACCTGCGGTGGGAGTTGGCCCGCAACAGCGGCCGGATCAGAAGCATGGCCGCGCCCGTGGTGCCCATCCAACTCGCGAGGATCGTGCCCACCGCCAGCAGACCGGTGTTTACCAAAGGGGAGCCGGCCAGGGAACCTTTCAGCCGTATGCCGCCGGCCACGGTAAAGAGGGCCAGGAGCAGGATTATGAAGGGCACATATTCCAGGAACACGGCATGCAGCAATTCATACAGGGCGAGCGGAATGCCGAATTTCACGGCAAAGGGGAGCATAAAGGCCGCACCCCAGAACACGGCGATCTTCCCGAAATTGTGCTCCCAGAAATGCGGCACGGTCAGAGGGCAAATCGCTATCGACAGCAGCATGCATACGAAGGGTAATACCCACAGTACGCCGAGATGCTCGCCGAGGTGCTCGGAAGCTTCATGCAGACCGCCCGCGCTCCGGGCGGTATCGGGAAAAAGGAACAGACAGGCCGCGAACAGGCCGAACAGGAGGGGCAGGCGATACGGAACAGGGAAGAAAGGGTTCCCGCGGACGGCGGACGGTCTTTCTTTCTCTTCTGTCATACGTTTTTCCTTTGTTTTACGGTACTCAGGCGGATCGACTTCGGAAAGCCCCTCCGCTCCGCAGGGCTTCCCCGAAAAAAGCCCGCCGAGAAACCGGCCGCGGCGGGCTTTGCCCGCCTTTACACGACGGTTCCGGGTATGCAATGCCCAAGACCAAGACCCGATCTTCGCCGGCGGCGACAGCATAAAACAGCGGGGCGCATACTGCAAGCCCCTGAGATAAAAATCTTTGGGCAATCGCATGAAGTGGATAAGCAACTGAAATATCAAGATAATTTTGAGGTCTTGATTTAAAAATTCTTATTATTTCAAAATATTATCGTTTTCATTCGACTGCCCCGACAAAAATCTCCCGCAGGATTGAAAAAATCCAGCGGGAGATACCCGTGGCGTATCGCTCGCATGCCGCTACGAGGTGAAGCCGAACAGAGTCCAGACTATCACCAGAATGAAGGTGACGGCTATGGGCATGACGACCGAAACCATACCGCAGTCGGGATAGGACTGCCTGTGCGTCATGCCGGTGATGGCCATCAGGGTTATGATGGCGCCGTTGTGCGGCAGTGAGTCCAGACCGCCCGATGCCATGGCGGCCACGCGGTGCAGGAGTTCGGGACCGATGCCCACCGTCGCGCCCCATTCAAGGAAGGTCTTGCCCATGGCTTCCAGGGCTATGCTCATGCCGCCGGATGCGGAACCGGTGACGCCGGCGAGCACGTTGACAGTGATGAATTCGGACATCAGCGGGCTGCCGCCGAAGTCGATGGACATCAGGAATTCCTTGACAGAGGTGAAGCCGGGCAGGGAGCTGACCACGTTGCCGTAGCCCACTTCCGAAGCGGTGTTCATGATGGCGAGCAGGGAACCGAGGGCGCCGGCATTGAGGGTGGCGGCGAGGTTTTTGCGGGCCGAGAACTGTTTGAAGCTGATGGCGATGGCCACCAGGATGGAGGCGACCAGAGAGATCAGCAGTGCCCAGTTGGCCACCGGTATCTTGGCGGCGCTGAGGGGTTGCTTGGGCACCGAGGCCATGATCGACTGATCCCAGGTATTGATGACGAAAAAGGTCAGGATGACGTTGCCGGCCAGCACCACGACCAGAGGCACCATGGCCAGATAGGGGTTGGGCAGTTCCACGCCGTCGTCGAAGTTGGTGGTCGAACGGGTATCGATCTCGCCGAAGCCTTCATGCATGAGGCTCTTCTGACGCCATCCGATCCAGATCATGCTGGCGCCGGCCAAGATGATGGTGCCGGTGATGCCGAAGAACGGAGCGGCGAACAGGGTCGTCCCGAAGTAGTTGGCCGGAATCATGTTCTGAATCTGCGGCGAACCCGGCATGCAGGTCATGGCGAAGGTAAAGGTGCCTATGCAAATGGAGCCGGGGATCAGGCGCCGGGGAATGCCGGCGTCTTTGAACAGGGCATAGGCGAATGGATACACGGCAAAGGGGGCGACAAACATGCTGATGCCGCCGTAAGTGAGTACGGCGGTCGTGAGGGCCACGGCCACGCAGGCGTGCTTGGAGCCGAGTTTCTCAGCGAAAAGTTTGGCTATGGACCGGGCGCAGCCGCTTTCTTCCATTATTTTGCCGAACACCGCGCCCAGCAGGAAGATGGGGAAGAAGTTCTTCACATAGATGACGCCGCGGGTCATGAAGATTTCCGTGTATGACGGCAGAAGCGGCCAGCCCGCCGTGACACAGGCGAACAACGCGCACACCGGGGCGAAGAGGATAACGGAAAGTCCTCTGTAGGCGATGATGGTCAGCATGACCAGAGACAGGATAATACCTATGACCATTGTTTCTCTCCAGGGGTTGAAGTTGCGGCTCTCGTTGCGGCTTGAGCCGAGCCGGACGCGGAGGCTCCGCCCTCCGCTCCGGGCGGCGGCGCTTCGCGCTTACGCCGCCTGAGCATTTTCAACTTTGAAATGTTTTAACCAGCGCGTTTCAAAGCTGAAAGTGCTCCGGCTTCCGTCGGGCAACCCTGCCCCGCCGAGGCGGAGGCAGGAAAAAAACAGGCCGCAAGCGCGTGTCGCGCGCCAGCGGCCTTTGACTTCAGCTCTTGAACTGTGCCGGACGTTTTTCCAGGAAAGCCTTCATGCCTTCCTTCTGGTCGGGCGAGGAAAAACACAGGGAGATCAGGTCGATTTCGAGTTCCAACGCCTTGTACAGATCGGAGTCGGAACCGCGGTTGACGGCAACCTTGCAATAACGCAAAGCGTGTGCGGGCTTGGAGATGATGGTCTTCATGATCGCCTTGGCTTCGTTGAGCAGTTCGTCCTGGGGACAAACCTTGCTCACAAGGCCGATACGCAGGGCTTCTTCAGCCGTGATGTTGCGGCCGGAGTAAAGCAGTTCCTTGGCAACTCCGGAGTTGACGAGACGGGGCAGGCGCTGGGTGCCGCCGAAGCCGGGTATGATGCCCAGGTTGACTTCGGGCTGGCCGAAAATCGCTTTTTCGCCCGCATAGCGGAAATCGCAGGCCATGCACAGTTCGTTGCCGCCGCCCAGGGCAAAACCGTTTACCGCGGCCATGATCGGTTTTTCAATGGCCTCAATGCGGTTAAAAATCTTCTGGGCGAAGGTCATGTAAACACGGCTCTGTTCCGGATCATACGAGGCCATCTGGCTGATGTCCGCGCCGGCCACGAAAGCCTTGCCCGCCCCTGTAATGATGGCGCCCTTGATGCCGGCGTTGGACTCCACGTCATCAAGGGCGCTGTTGAGATCTTTGAGCAAGTCGTCGTTCAGCGCGTTGAGCGCCTTGGGACGGTTCATGGTGATCAGGGCAATTTTTTCTTCCACCTCAAAAATCAGGTTTTCATAAGCCATGTCTGCTCTCCTTCAAGAACGGGTATAATGGTTGCTGTAAACACCTGACCGGCACAAGGGGAACTGTGCGGCGCGCCCGTCCGGAGAGCGGGCACGCCGCCGGAACCTCAGAAATCACGTCTCACGAATCCGTATTGCGGAATATCCGCAAAAAGGCAATATAGTTCTTTTTTTCACAAGAGTTTTCTCCTTCAACCGCACTCACGGGAAAAAGCAGCGCATTCAAAGTTGAACCGCCCCCTATTTCTTCGCCAGTCCCATGACCGCATTGCGGAAGATGCGCGCGTCCATCAGCTTGGGCTCCTTGATGACGGGCTTGAACTCCATGTGTTGCAGAATATCTTTTTCGATGTCGATGCCGGGGGCGACTTCCGTGAGGTGCAGGCCGTCCTTGTGCAGTTGGAAAACCGCGCGCTCGGTGATGTACAGCACGGGTTGCCCGATCTGCGCGGCGTATTCGCCGCTGAAGGTGATGTGTCCCACCTTCTTCAGGAATTTTTTCACTTGCCCTTCCTGCACGATGACTAGTTTGCCGTCGTCGGCCTTTATTTTCAGGCCCTTGGCCGTGAAGGTGCCGCAGAAGAAAACGCGCTTGGCGTTCTGCGTGATGTTGATGAAACCGCCGCAACCGGTGATGCGCGGGCCCATTTTGCTGACGTTGATGTTGCCTTTTTCGTCGCATTCTGCCAGCCCCAGGAAAGCGAAGTCAAGGCCGCCGCCGTCGTAGAAGTCGAACTGGTAGGCCTGATCCAGTATGGAGTCGGGGTTCACGGAGCAACCGAAAAGGCCTCCGCCCTGCGGCACGCCGCCGACGGGGCCGGCTTCCACGGTCAGGGTCATGTAGTCGCCGATGCCTTCTTCGTTGGCCACCATAGACACGGCCTCGGGCATGCCGATGCCCAGGTTCACTACGGTGTCGGGCTCAAGGGCGAAGGCCGCGCGCCGGCCGATGATTTTACGCTCGTCCAGAGGCAGGGGCGGCAGGGAGGCCGTCGGGATGCTCCGCAGTCCGGCGTGCGACTCAACCATGTGCGAAGGGACTTCGCACATATGCGCTTCTTCGGGGACCTCCACCACGACATCCACATAGATGCCGGGGATTTTCACGTCCTTGGCGCTGAGGGAGCCGGCCTTGACCACCCGGCCGACCTGGACAATGACGATGCCGCCGTTGCGTTTGACGGCCTGGGCGATGGACATGCCGTTCAGAGTCACGCCTTCTCTTTCAAGGGAGATATTGCCCTTTTCGTCGGCATAGGTGCCGCGCAGGAAGCAGCAGTTCATGGGCGGAGTCTTGTACAGCAACTGCTCGCGTCCGCCCAGGGTTACCACCTCCACGATGTCTTCCTTGGTCTTTTCATTGAGCTTGGCCCCGTCCAGACGCGGGTCCACGAAGGTCTTCAGGCCCACATGGGTGACCGTGCCTACCTTGCCCGCAGCCGCATCGCGATACAACTGGGAAATGGTACCCTGAGGCAGATTGTACGCCTCAATCTTGTTTCCGGCGACCAGTTTGCCTATGGCGGGCGACAAATTGTAATGACCGCCGATGGTCCTTTTCACAAGCCCTTCGTGGCCCAGATGATCCAGACAGGTTCCGTTCCCGCCGCCTTGGCCCGCCGCCCAGATCAAGGTCAGGCCCTTGGGCGATCCGGTTTTCAGAAAACGTTCCTCCAAGGCGATCGCCAACTGCTCCGGAAAGCAATTCCTCACAAAACCCTCGGTAACCAGCGCATCGTTGTCCTTGACCAGAGCCGCGGCTTCTTCGGCACTCAAAAATTTAACCATGGAATACACTCCTGCTGTAAATGGATTTATACGAACCACGTCCGTCCGCGAACCGGGCTATACGGAGCCTGATACGCCCGAACAAGAGTCACCAGGGCTTGTAATTTTTTACACAATACCGTGCATACTGTATGCGGCGAAGCCGCCATCGCAGATCCGGACTGCGGAAAATCTCCGGCGGCATCCGGATTTCTTTGTCGTCGTCGCTTTTCGGCATTCCGCTCGTGCGGCAGGTCCCGCAAGGCCCGACAGCGGCCCTGAGCAGGGCAGGGCAACTATTATCACATGCCCGGATAAAATCAAGTTAATTTTTTCATTTTGCCCGCAGCCAGTTTTCAATCCGGACGCGTTTCCTCCCGGTGCAGCATAAGCAACCGTCTTTTTTCTTCCGGCAGGTTCAGGAACGATTCCAGTACAGCGGCGGCGGCGGCTCCATCCAGCGCTTTTTTCAATTTTTTCCCCTTCCTGCCCGCTTCACGCAACCGGGCTTCGGCTTCAAAGGAACTCAATATCTCGGGCATAAGGTACACGGGCAAGCCGGTACGGCGCGCCAGCGAAGCGGCAATCCCGCGCACATGCGCCGAGGCGGCGTTCTCGGCGCCGTCAAGCCGGAGGGGCAGGCCCATGACCACGGCCCCGGCTCCTTCTCCCGCTGCCGTCTCCACCGCCGCGTCCAGGAAATGCCTGCGTCCGCGCACGGCAAACGCGGGCCGAGGGAAGGCTCCCCGTCCATCCGGATCGCTCACGGCAAAGCCGCAACGTTTTTCACCGTAATCCGCCGCCAGATATTTCACACAACTCCCTAAAAATCTTCAACATCCCAATCATCGTCGCGGGCATCGCTTTCGCCCGGACGTATCCGCGCCGCATCGGCCATGTTCACGCGGCGGACCCCATCCCTGCCCGTTGCCGAACGCAGGACTCTTACAGCCCGGCGCAGAACTCCGGGACCGCCCGCTTTCTCGGCCAAAAACTCCAGACAATGCAACACCCGGCGTTTCCTGAGTGCTTTGTCCATGCCCCGCAGGATGCGCGCCAGACCCATTTTGCAGGATGGGCAGGAAACCAGCACAGGCGCATCGTAGGGTAGATCCGCAAGATCAGTGCGCAGGCGCTCCGTTTTCCTGTCCCGTATCCTGTTGTACAGGTCGGGCGAGGTCAGCGCGCCGAGACCGGCTTCCCCGCAGCACCCGCGGCTTATGCGCACCCTGGCCCCGGCATGCGCGCCCAAGGCGCAGGCATACAGGCGCGCCGCCCGGCTTCTGTTCACGCCCGGTACTTCGACGTGACAGGGGGCATGGTACAGGACACGTCCCGGCGCGGCGACCTTTGCGTCCGCTTCTCCGGCCCGCACCGCTGCCCCGCTCACCGCCGGCACCCCGTTTGCCGCCGCCTCTGCGTTCGGCGCATTCCTGCTCTGCCGGAACAGGAAATGCGCGACATCGTCCGGCACAGGCTCTCCTTCCGGCGCGTGCGGCAGAAGCGACATGGGGAGATGTTTCTCCAGGCCGCCGCGGCAGGAACCGCAGGAAGTCAGGAGGTGCCGCGGCGGCAGGCCGAGTTCTTCCGCCCGTCCCGTAATCTCGCGCAACACCTTGATGTTGTGCTCCCTGTTCGCGACGAAAAGGTCGAGCAGGCCGGCTGCGAGCAGGGGGTAGCCGCAGCAGATATGTTCATCGGGCAGAACAACGGCGTAGCCGGCGGACAAGAGCAGGGCAAGCGCGGCAGTGCCGATGCCGGAATAAAAAATTCCCGCCCCGCAGCCGGGGAAATACAGCGCCGTGCCTTTCATTTCTCCTTCGGGGACAAAGATCGTGCCCCGATCCGCGCGCAGGCGCTCGGCCAGATTCCTGTAGCCGGGCCTCGGGCCGGGCGCGCGGAAAAGCGGGTTTGAAACGCGCGCGCGCAACGCCGCCGGCACACAGGGCAGGATGCGGTTCTGCACGGACTGGCCGACGGAAGCCGCCTTGCCCGCCAGAGGCAGGCGGCGCGCCGGATCTTCCGCCAGATGCCGCAGCACGCGGGCTTTGAGCGGATGCCCCCCCGCCCCTTCTTCTTCCAGATAGCCGCGCAAGGCCACGGCCACTTCCGGGGAATCAATCTTCACCGGGCACACGGCCGCGCAGCATCCACAGCCCGTGCACTGCTCCATCATGTCGCGCAGTTCCGCCAGTATATCGGGGTCGGCGCGGCCGTGGTTGACCTGGGAATAGTACACTGCCTCCACAAGGGCGCCCAGAACCATGTTTTTGTTGCGCGGCTGGCTCTGCAAACCCCGCTCCGGAGAAAACACCGGGCAGTCCGAACGGCATTTGCCGCAGCGGGTGCAGACCTGCACGTTGCGGAGCATGGAAATCAGGCGATCTTTGTCCGCCAGGCCGCTACGCCGGATATCCTCAATAAGGCTGTTGAAGGAGAAGGTGTAGGGGCGTTCGGGCAGTTCGCGGGAGGTGAGTTTGGCCGGGTTGAAAATATTCCGCGGGTCCGCGGATTCCTTATATTTGACGAAGGCTTCCATTTTTTCCGCCGTCAGGAAGGCGATTTTGGTGATGCCTATGCCGTGCTCGCCCGTGACCTCGCCGCCCAGTTCCTGGGCCTTGCCCATGACCAGACGCGCCACTTTTTCCGCGTCGGCCAGCATGGCGGCGTCATTGGAATTGACCGGGATATTCACATGCCAGTTGCCGTCGCCGGCGTGCATGTGACTTGCCGCGCAGACCGCTGAATTGACAAAGCCGTCCCGAATTTTTTCGGCATCCGCGGCATGTTGCGGGTAATCGGCCGCCAGGGCGCGGAAAAAAAGCCGGGCGCGCATCTGCAGTTCCTGATCCGAAAGATCCAGGGAAGGCACCTCGCCCTTGATGATGCGTCCCGCGAAATCCAGTTCCGCCTGTATGCTCGGCTCCTCTTCCGGCAGTCCGGGCAGGGGGAGGCAGCGGCGCAGTGCTTCGCGGTAGGCCCTGGCGGCGTATTCCAGATTCAGGTTTTCAAGATAGCGGGCGAAGTCGGGTATGGCCTTCAGGGGCAAGACGACATCCTCGTTGATTTTGAAGCCGGAGGTGCGCTTGGCTATGGCCGAGAGACGGTGCCTGTCCTCCCAGAACTCCTCGGCCTCCGCGGCGTCCGCGGCGACAAAGGCGTCCACTCCGTCATAGGAGCCGCAGATATGCACGATACCGTCCACGCTCTCCGCCAGTGCCTTTTCATCGTCGCTGTCCAGTTGCAGGATCAGGACGGAAATGGGATCGCCCTCGTAGACCCGGGATTTCTTGCGGTAGCCGATGGCCTGCACATACTTGATCCCGAACTCCTCCAGGGCGGTGATTTTGACCAGGTTCCCGCGCCGTCTGGATTCGTTGCGCAGGGCCACGATGTCGTTGACGGTGAGCATGCAGTTTTCCATGCTGCGGCCGTAAAACTCCAGGACCATGACCCGATAGTGGGCCAGGAACCTGTGCAGGATGAAGACCCCGTCCACAATCACCCCGTCCGTGCCTTCTTTCTGGACTCCGGGCAGTCCGCCCAGAGCCTTGTCGGTCACGTCCTTGCCCAGTCCGGGTTTGCGGATGACGTCTCCCGGTATTTCGATGCGTCGGATCAATTCCCCGTTTCGGGAGCGCAGTTCGAAAACAGCGGTTTCACCGGGCAGTATCTTGTGTCTGGGATGGTCCACGCGCGTGATTTCGACAAGTTCGCCTTCGGGCGTCACCATGCGCCAGGAGAGGAGATTGTCTATGGTGGTTCCGTATTCGAAACAGAGCGGTCCGCCGGCATTTTCGGCGATGTTGCCGCCTATGCTGGATGCCGCCTTGGAGGCCGGGTCCACGCTGAACAAAAAACCGTGTTTGGCCGCCTCGCGGTAAGCGTCCATGGTGACGGCCCCGGCCTGGAGGCTGATGCAGGCGCGTTCCGAGTCCACTGGGCCGATGCCGGTCATGCGCGCCAGAGACAGGATCACGCAACGTTTGCGGGCCGGTATGGCCCCGCCGGTCAGGCCCGTGCCGCTGCCGCGCGGCACCAGGGCGAACTGCATCTCGGAGGCCAGCCGGACCACGACGGCCACATGCTCCGCATTCAGGGGGGTCACTACTAGGAGGGGCAGTTCCAGACGCAGATCCGTGGCATCGGTCGCGTTCTCCACCAGCGCCCTGCGCCGCGTGTCCAGGCATTCAGGGGGCAGCAGGGCACGCAGGCGACCGGTAAGTTCCCGTTTGAAGGCCATGTCGCTTTCATGCGCGCTCCAGAACATGGTGATGCCTTCGCTTATGGAGGTGGCATAATGGTGGGCCAGGGCGCGCCGGGCACTCTCAAAATGCTCCTGTACGCTTTTCCTCACCGTGTCGGTGTCTATGAAAGGATTGCAGCGCACCAGAAAAAGTTCTCCGGCTATGACCGTTGCCAGCAGACGCACGCTTTCCGGCCAGCCGGCGAACTCCCCGGCGCTTATGCGCAACACGCGCGGGACCAGGGAATCTGCGTCGACGGATATGTGCGGGCCTTTGGAAATCACATATGCTCCTGACTTCTTTGTTCCGGAATTTTCCGAAAACGGGGGGGTGCGGGGGAACGATTCCCCTGCCGGGGGAGTCAGAGGGGGGGGTGGAGCCTCCTCTGAAATTAAAAATTTATCCGTAAATAATGTTTTGCGGGCATATACTGCGTCAAAATGGCTTTTTTCCTTGTCTTTGTCTCGCGCTCCATTTATTTACGGGCAAGTTCTAACTCAGCGTATTTATTGATCTGTCTTGTCCGGCTCCAAGGGCAGGAAGCCGGGCGGCAGGTCTCCGCCGGAATCCGCCGGTGCGGCTTCCTCGTTTTCAGCCCAGGGGTTCAGCTTCAGGCCCAGTTGTTCAGCCGTTTCCCGATAGCTGCCGGAGACCATGCGCAGGGAGTTCAGCGGCTCCACCGTCACGGCGGGCACGCGGGTCACGCAGTAATTCTCGCAGTAGCCGCACCCGAAGCAACGCAACGGGTCCACCACCGGGGCCGGGATGTCCGATCCCGGCACGCGGACCAGGGCAATGGAGGCAAAGGGGCAGGTTTCTTCGCAGACCACGCAGCGCTTTTTTTCCGCCCAGGCCACGCAACGGCTCCTGTTCACCGCTGCCGTGCCTATTTTAGCCCGGTATTTTTCTTCCCTGATCAGGGAACGTATGGCTCCTGTGGGGCAGACGCGCCCGCACGCCGTACAGTCCGGTTCGCAGGGGCCGCGCCTGGGCACGAAGACAGGGCTGAACATGCCCTCGACCCCGGCCTGGAACCAGGCAGGCTGCAGGGCATTGCCGGGACAAATTTTCATGCATTCCCCGCAACGGATGCAGCGTCTCTGGAAGTCCGTCTCGGGCAGAGCGCCCGGCGGGCGCAAAAGGTCCGCGGTCCAGAGGCTGCCGCGCCCCGTCGATCCGAGAAGGCTGCTCGCCCCTGAATACTGTGCGGCCGCCGTGACGATGCCCGCCGCGCCTGCTCCGAGAAAAGCCCGGCGCGACGGCAGAGGCGGGGCGCAGGACTCTTTCGCTTCCTTCGTTCCCGCTGTTCCCGTCACCCCTTCCGTCGCCCGTTTCCCAGGCGCTGTATTCTGTGCCTCCGGCGGAAAGAAGGAAAAGGAGGTCGCCTTGCGCGGACATACATCCACGCAGTTCATGCAGGTAAGACATTCACTGTGCCTTGTCCTGAAGGCGGCTTCCGGCACTATGGCCCCGCCCGGGCAGGAACGCGCGCAGACGCCGCAGGCGTTGCAGCCGTCCACGCCGCGCCGCAGGGCGGGACGCAGCGAGGCCAGACCGAGAATCGCCCCCGCCGGGCAAAGGTAACGGCACCAGAAACGCGGGCGCGACTGTTCCAGAATGAACAGCAGGAGAAAAAAACCGAGCGTGAAATATATGCCGTCGAAACGGCGGGGTTCAAAGTCGAGGTAGAGCAGGGCAGTGAATCCCAGAGACTCGAAAAGCGGGCGGCCCGCGTCCAGGCCGAGGTCGGCCGCCGCCGACGCGAAGGGATGCATGACCAGCCCCCAGAAGCGTGTGACCAGAGATATGGGCGAGCCCCAGTATACGAGGTTCACGCCGGCAAACGCAGCGGTGAGCATGGCCGCGAGGAGCAAATATTTCACTCTGTTCAGATACGGCTGAAGATATATCCGGCCAGCGTCCTTGCCGATATCGCCCGCGATGCGGCGTCCGATGAAGCAGCCGAGATCCAATGTCGCGCCCATGGGGCAGATATAGCCGCAGAAGATGCGGCCGATAACGGGAGCGCAGACGATGAGCGCCGCTCCGGGCAGGAGGGCGGGCAGCCATGCGCGCGCGGCCGGGGGTATGAGCAGGGCGGCGAGGGGATCAAGGCGCAGATAGAGGTCGCGCGGGATCAGGGATTCCGCTTCCGTCCAGACCGCGCTGCCGAGCAGGTACAGAAAAAAAGAAAGGCTGCACGCCTGAATCAGGCGCTGCCGCAATGCCGCGCGTTTCATCATTTCCCTCCGCCTATCCTGTGCGGATATCTTTCTACCAGAGCTCCGTCAAATAATCCACAGACGCGCCCGCCCGCTTTTGATCGGGAACAGGAAAAACCAGCCCGCAGAAATGAGATAAATACCGGGACAGTTTGTGGCCGCCTTGACCGGCGGCAGATCAGTGAAAAATCTGTCCGGCATGATGCCGCGCAACGTGTCTATATGCGCCGCCCTTGCGGGCGAGGCCCTTACCGGCCTTGCCGACATCTTCGGGCTGCTTCGGGAGCGCCGTGATCATGATCTGCTTGTGGAGGCGCAGAACCGCTATACGCAGGAGATGGCGGGCTGGGACATGGAGGCGGAGCGGAACCGCACCGGGGACAGGGCGCGGGGTTTCACCAGGGATTATGCGGGGCAAAGCGATCAGACGGCAACGGCAACGGCAACGGCAACGCAGGAATGGCTTGCGGAAAACGGCGGATCGCCTATGGCGGGCCGCGCCTTCCGACAATGGTCCGCGGGCCACAAGACTGCCGGCGGTCTGGAAGCGACGCGTTTCGAGCACTGGCAGATGCTGGCGCATTCCAAAGACCTTTTTGAATAACGGATACAAGACATCACGGATCAGCTTGAGCACAACCCTGCCGGCTTCGCGGACGCGGCCGGGCAGCTTGAGGAAGCCTTTACCTTGGGCGTGGGGCAGGGACTGTTCCGGCCGGAAGAGGCGAAGGCGCGCTGTCATGACGCGCGGGAAAAGTTGTCGCTCACGGCCTTTGACAATCTCTACGCGATGGACCGGGGCAAGGCCATGAGCGGCATGGGCGCCCTGGGGCTTACGCCGGCGCAGCAGGCGCGGGCGAAGCGGCGTTATCAGGCGGATAGCCCTGCACCCCGAGGTCAAGACTCAGAGGCGCTTCTTCGCCGCCGATCAGGGTCACGTCTATCTCGCCTGCCCCTGTGGACCCTGTGAGATCGGGCGCATCTATGCTCCTGCCGTATGTGGTCGCCTTCGCTTCCCCGCTGAACTCATACTCATAGGCCGCGCCCACATAGGGAGCGACATGCTCGTTCACGGCAAAGGTGAACCGGCCTCCGCCGCG
>JAISRC010000038.1 GCA_031273845.1 Desulfovibrio sp. | reverse complement strand
TGTCATTCCGGGGGCCGCTTGCGGCCCGTGGGAATTCATGCCTTTTGCCTTCAAAAGAAACTTTTCCCGTGTTTTCCCGCTCCAGTGCGATCATAGAGTATGTTCAACTTTGAAATGCTCTAATGGCGAAAGCAAGTTTCGCCTACGCCTGCGGGGCGGGCTCCGCGGAGCGCAACTTTCTTGTCATTCTGAACGAAGCGGAGCGCAGTGAAGAATCTATCCTGTGTTTTGTTGCTCAAAAGGCATGCAGATAGATTCTTCGCTACGCTCAGAATGACAAACGCGGCGGATCGGGGCACGGTCCGACAAGAAGTGCGGCGGATTCCGCGGAAGGTCACGCTTTACAAGGCCGGATTTCGGGTTTATTCCTGCAAAAAGACCGGTCATTGCCGGCGCAGACCGCCCCTGTCTTTCCCGTCAAGGCAACATGCAGGGAAAATCAAGGCCCCGCCTATGCAAAAACGTACGCCCCGCGCCGCAGGCGGCCGCCGCCCGGACTTGTCACGCCGGAACCCGGACCCTCCACACCGGAACCCGAACCTTCCGCATCAGGATGCGCATCCTCCACGCCGGAATCTGGACCTTCCGCATCGGGACACGGACCTTCCACGCCGGGACCCGGACCTTCCACGCCGGGACCCGAACCTTCCGCATCGGGATGCGGATCTTCTACGTCAAAGCCCGGACTCTCCGCATCAGGACCCGGACGCCGGAACTCACTCTTCCAAAGCGGATCTTCTGCCGGGCCTCAAAGCCGTGCTGGAAACCCTACGCTCAAGCCCGGAGCGGGTGGACGCCGTATTTTTGCGCAAGGGACGCAGGACACGGGAAACGGATGAAATAGCCGACCTCTGCCGTGCCTCGGGCTTGCGTTTTACCCTGCTGGACGCGCGCGCTTTCGCGCGCGTGTATGCCGGCCCATGCGGCGGCGCCGTGGCCAGACTTTTCACTGCCGGGTTTACGGATGTGGAAAGCCTGTTGCTTTCCGTTCCGGATGCGCCTCTGCCTCTGGTTCTTGTGCTGGACCGGCTGCAGGACCCCGGCAACGCCGGGGCCGTGGCCCGCACCCTGTATGCCATGGGAGGCGCGGGGATGATCATCCCCAGGCACAACGGCGTCTATCTGGGGGCGGCGGCAGCCAGGATCGCCGCCGGAGCGCTGGACAAGCTGCCCGTCGCCAAGGCGGGCAACTTGGGCCGGGTGCTGGACATGGCCGAAGCCTCGGGTCTGACCTTGTACGGGGCCGCTTCATCCCCCGCGTCCCGCATTGCGGGCGGGGCGGACGTGCCGGTCCCTGTGCTCGACGTGCTGCGTTGTGATCTGCGCCTGCCGGCGCTGTTGCTGCTGGGCGGCGAGGATGCCGGCCTGCGGCGGAGCCTGGAGAAGCGTTGCGGCTTCCTCCTGCACATCCCCATGGCGCGCTCTTTCAACTCTCTGAACGCGGCCCACGCGGCCGCCGTCATCATCAGCCGTTTCGCCTCTGCATGACTTTTGTGAAACAGGTGTGAATTCGGCATGTTGAAAATTAAAAAAATATTGATTTTGATAATCATTCCCTATATTACCGGCTCAGAGGGCATTGCATGCTTTCCGCGTGATCGCTTCGGCAAAAAAGGCGTTTCGGGCATTACATATTCCTGACGAACACACATAAGGAAAAGGAACCGCAATGAAACGACTGTTCATCTTTGTTCTCGCGCTGGGAATCGCCGCGGCCGCCCCGACGCCCTCCGCCGGAAGCGGGGACGATGTATACACCTTTGATCCGGTCATTGTGACGGCCAGGGGCTATGCCGCCCCGCAATCCGACACCCCCGGCAGCATAGGGGTCGTGGAGGAGAAGGAAATCAGCCTTGCGCCCAAAGGGAGCATCGTCGATGCCCTGCAGCGCATCCCCGGCATCACGCGGACCGGCGATTCCCCCTGGGGCCAGGATATTTCCATCCGGGGACTTTCCGGCCCCTCCGTGGTCATTCTGGTCAACGGCAAACGGATCAACACGGCGACGGACATGAACGCCCGCCTGGGCTTCATCAATCCGGCGGACGTGGAGCGCATCGAGGTGCTCAAAGGCCCCGTCAGCGCCCTCTACGGTTCCGGTTCCACAGGCGGGGTGGTGAACATCATCACCCGCAAGGCGACATTCACCGATGACATTGAAGTCCACGGCAAACTCTCCGGCTCCGGATCGACCAATCCCGGCGGCGGGAGCGCCTATGCCGGCCTGAGCGCCTCCGGCTCAAGGGTATGGGGATTCGTTTCCGGCTCGTACAGGGATTACGGGGACACGTTCGGCGGCCGTGAATCCCATGTCGCCCACAGCGATTACATGGACAAACAGGGACGGGCCATGCTCGGCCTGAAACCGTGGGATCCTCTCACCGTCACCTTTGAATACATGCAGTCCGAGGGCGACAGCATCGGCATACCCGGCGGCATTTCCTCCATGCCGGACATAGCCAGGGTCCGCTACCCGCGTTCACGCTTCACCTTCTTTGCCGTCGATGCGGAATTGGAGGTCGGCGGCGAGTACCTCAAGACGCTCGAAGCCGACTTCTATTACACGAAGAACGAACGCCGCGTGCGGGTAGACAAGATACTTCCCGAGAGTGTGAATACATATCCCAACGCATACCCGGAGGAGCTCAGACCGTCCGCCGATCATGAAACATACGGCGGCAAGCTTCAGGCAACTTTTGAAATCGACGCGCATACCCTGGTTGCCGGGATTGATTTCTGGACCTGGTCCGTTGAGTCCGCACGTTGGCGGTCCGTGTTCCGAAAAAACGGAGGCCCTATAGCCTTTTCCGACACTCCCACCCCTGATGCCACGCAGGTTTCCGTGGGCGCGTTCGCGGAGGATAACTGGAAAATCAACAATGCGCTTACCATGAACATCGGGGCGCGCCTTGATTATCTGAATACCGAGGCCGACCCCATGTACATTGTAACGCCGGATGCCGGGCAGCAGACAACAAGCCGGAAACAAGAGTACGGCAAAACGGATGAGCAGGATATAGGTTGGCACCTGCACGCGGGGCTTACCTGGAAAATGACCGACGCATGGTCCCAGTCCCTGTTGCTCGCCTCCAGTTACAGGGCGGCGGACATCATGGAGCGTTTTAAATACATCAGTCTCGGCGGTACCCTCGCCTCGTACGGCAACCCGAACCTCAAGCCCGAGCAGAGTTACTACGCGGAATACGCCCTGCGCTATAATGAGAACCCGTTCAAAGCCGACCTCAGACTCTTTGCGAACATAGTCACGAACTACATCGCCGAAAAACGCGTCAGCGACACGCGCATTGAACTGGACAACGTGGATGATGCGCGCATCTACGGCACCGAACTTGATCTGCGCTGGGATTTCCACGAATACTGGGGCGTGTACGGCAATGTTGCCCTCCTTTACGGACGGGACGAGCAGAACGACAGCGCCCTGCCGGACGTGGCGCCCGCGACGGGCACAGTCGGCCTGGATTTCAGGCACCCGGACGGATTCTGGGCCAGACTTGAAAGCAACATGATAGCGCCCCAACGCAGCACTCCCGACAATGTGGAGGGCACAAAGGGCGTCATACTGCTCAACGCGACCCTGGGGTATACCTTCAACACAGGCGCGCTCAAACACGACATATCCGTCAGTCTGGACAATATCTGCGACACCCGCTATTACAACTACCTCGCGCACCAGCGCGGCTTAAGGGTATGGGAACCCGGTTTCGCGGCCATGGTCAACTACTCCGTCGAATTTTGAGCGCGACTGCGAACCCCGCGCGGCATCAGTACTTCTCTAATAAACGGAGCCGTTATGTCCCGCACAGCATCATTTGCGCTCTTCTGTTGCGCGGCCGCCGTTTTTTTGTTTGCCCCCGCATCCGCGCCGGCGATTGCCCCGGAAAACAAAAAAATCGCCTGCGTCCTGTATACCGCCCAGACCACCACCACGCCACAGATTCCCCTCTGGGCCGCCCTGAACGTCGAAGCGCCGGGAAAGCTCGACATCTCCGTCGAATACTGGAAAAACCTGGACGACCTGCGCGGCATCATCCTTGCCGGCAAAGGCGATATCTGGGTGGGGCATATCGAGGGCTTCGCGCAGGCGGCGCTCAGGGGCGCTCCCATAACCCTTGCCGCCGTCACGGGATGGAAAAAATTTTATTTCGTCGCGCCGCCTGAATCAACGGCGACGGACGCGGAATCTCTGGCCGCGGAACTGCGGGAAGGCAAGCGGCAACTGGCCGTTGCGCCGCAGGGCAGCCCGGCCCTTGCCGTTCTGGAAACAATGCGAAAACGCGGCGGCCCGTCCTTTGCCGTTTCCGCCATGCCGGCTCCGCATCTCATGCTGGAAATGTTGCGCGGTTCGCAGGACTGCGCCCTGCTGCCGGAACCGCTCGTAAGCTCCCTTGCGGCGAAGAAGCCGGGCCTGCGCATCGTTGCCGGGCTGGAGGACGAATTCTCCCGCCTTTACGGCGGTCCTGCCCGCCTGCCTTGGGCGGGCGTCGCCGTAAACACCCGTTTCGCCGCGGAACATCCCGAAATCGTCGGCCGGCTTGTGCGCGACATGGCGCGCTGTGCGGCGCGGCTCGCGGGGGACCCGTCCGCCGCAATCGACGTTCTGCCGGAAGAGGTAAAAAAGAACACGGGCACAGACATTATCCGGGCCTCGCTCGCGCGGGACATGATCTTCGCGGCACCCGCCGCGGAGGTGAAGGAAGAAATTGCCGCCTTTCTGCGTATGGCGCTCCCCGACAGGGGCGCGGCGGACGCCTCACGAATTTCCGCATTGCTTGAAGGGGATTTCCTGTTCAGGGAGAAACGCAGGTGACAGCCCTGTTCCGCGCGGTCGCGCCGTATTTGGCCTCGGCGCTTATTTTCGCCGGGGCAGCTCATCTTGCGGGTGCCTTTTTGGGGCCGGAACTCGCGCCGCCGCCGGGTGCCGTCCTGGCGGCATTGCTTGAAATCACCGTCAGCGGGGAACTTTTCCGCGAACTCGGCGCAACCGTTGCGCGCGCCCTTGCCGGCCTCCTTCTCGCCAATGCGGCGGGGGTCGCTTTGGGGCTTGCCGCCGGTTTTATACCCGGCGCGCTCAGGCTGGTTTCGCCGCTGGCGGCCGCCTTGCAATCCTGCCCTCCGGTGGTCTGGATTTCCCTGGTCATGGTCTGGGCGGGCACAGGGACGGTTGTTCCGGTCAGCGCGGTTTTCGCGGCGACCCTCCCCCTTCTTTTCAGCGCGACGGCGCAGAGCGTGATGGGGCTTGACAGGCGCATCCTCGCCATGAGCCGTCTGTACGGCGTACCCAAGGCGCGCGTTCTGTGCCGTTTTGTGCTTCCGGGGATATTCCCGCACTGGTCGGCGGCTTTTTCGACGGCCCTCGCAACAGGCTGGAAAGCGGCGGCGGTGGCGGAGTTTATCGGGAGCCGGCAGGGCATAGGCGCGAAAATTTTCTGGTCCTACCACAAACTGGACATGGAGGGCCTGTACGCATGGGCGCTCACGTTGACGGTTCTCGGCGTCATACTGGAATGCGGCCTCATCATGCCGTTGCGCCGCAAAGCCGCGTCCCTTGCCGTCCGGGGGGCGGAAGATGCTTGAAATCGCGGACATCCGCAAAGCCTTCAACGGCAGGACGGTCATCGCGTCCGCAAGCCTCAGCCTGGAAGCCGGAGAAGTCCTCTGTCTCACCGGCCCTTCGGGCGTGGGCAAAACAACATTGCTGGAGATTATCGCAGGGATACTGCGGCCGGACGGCGGCCGGATAAAAAAGAGTGCGCCCGTCGCCCTCATGTTCCAGGACAACGCGCTGATCCCCTGGCTTACGGCGGAGGAAACCGTGGACTATATTCTTCCGGACTCCGTGCCGCGCGGCGAACGCAGGGAGCGCGTTACCTTCTGGCTGGACAGATTCGGTCTTGAAGGCGGCATCCATCCGGCCGCCATGAGCGGAGGGATGCGCCGGCGTCTTTCTCTGGCGCGGACATTCGCGGCGCGGCGCCCGCTCATTCTGCTCGACGAGCCTTTCGCCTTTCTCGATGCGGCGTGGTGCGGGGTCGTTTGCGAGGAAATTGCGGCCCATGCCGGATCCGGATGTGGGATCATCCTCGCCGCCCACACGACCGAAGCGCTGAACGCCCGCGAATTTTCCCGCGTTGCCTGCCGGACGCTCATCATCAGATCGTCCCCGGTTTCCATTGACCCGGTCATATTCGAATAGGGCGTTTTACGGGCGGGCGCTGCGCTCCGTTTTTCAGAGCATAATGATTCCGGAACGCTTCATGTTTCAATCCACAACCGGTGCCGGCCGGCAATTTCTACGCTTTTCCGGGCTTTGCCAGTTTTTCCACAACCGCCCGCAGGGCAACCATCTCGTCGCGCACCCCATGCAGGGCATCCATCTGCCGGCTCATTTCTTCAATCTTTTTGCTGTGTTGTTGCTCCTTTTTCAGCAACTCGTCAATCTCTTTGTAGTAATCCGCCATTTCGGAGTTTTTCGGAAACGGCGTCCACCCCAGGATTTGCTCCAGCACTTTATCGAAATTGACTTTGAAGTCGTATGACTGCTTCGCAAATTCACTGAACACGAAGGAGAACTGAGGCGTCATGAACACTTTGACGAAGGATTCCTCATTGATCCTGACCCACAAATCGTAAAATTCCTTGAGTGATTGCGATTGGTTGCCTGCCGTAATATTTTTTTGATAGGCTTCGACAACCGTAACCATATTTTCCTGTGTAACCTCGGCAGTCAGGTACATCAGTTCCGCCAAAGATATGAGCATCTTGAAAAACGAGTCAAACTGTTCCAGAATCACTTCGTTCTGTTCGCTTGTCAGGCTGATGCCCGCCGCGCTGAAAAATTGGCCGTAAGACTCGTTGTAGGCTTTGCTCAGACGTTTATAAAAGCCTGAGTGATCTGTGGCGTCACCTTCCATGATTTTCTTGAAATCTTCAGCGTTTTTCAGCCCTTGCTCCAGCCATGACCGGGCAAAATACTTCGCCGCCGGTTCATATTGTTTCACCAGTTCAACGGCATTGTCCACGAGCGGCCGCAACTTGTCGGGAACGAATAATCCCGCAAGATCCTTGAACAGTTTCTCCAGGTCGGCATTGTTTTCTTCAAGAAATTTTTGAATTTCGTCACGGCTCATGAAGGGACCTTTAGCCGCAAGTTCTTGCCAGACAGCGGACAGATCAACGAGTCCTTTGCCGCTGTTCAAAATCTTGTTGAACATGTCGAGCACAGGATTCTCGGCAGTGAACGTGCCGTTGCTCCATGCGCCGTTCAACCGCGGATTGCCGTGAAACTGATTTTGCCGGGTTTTGGAACTTTCTTGATACATATTGGTCATTGCGGGCAAAGGATGCGCATCGGCAGTTTTTTTCGTTACTCCTGCCGCGACCGGGGTAAACATATTCATCCATGCTTTTGTCATGTTCTGCTGTATATTGAAACTCTTCCTGAAAAATTTTCCCAAGCCGAAATCCTTCATCGTTCTCTCCGCTTTTCCGGGTAAATTTACTCTGCGCAACAGCGGTCATGCCGGACGGTTTCCCTGTCCCAACAGATACTTGTGCAAGTGTGTATATTGAATCTGTTTTCCTTGTCAACAGAGGGGCGTCCTTGTCGGTCTTCCGCCTGAGGAAGAGAATTTTTTGAAAACGGGAAAATACGATTTTTTGAAGAATGAGCGCACTCCGAAGATTATTTTTTATCATTGCTGTCCGGCTAAGGGCTAAAAAATATGTTCAAAATCTCCATGATTTATGCTACAAAAAAGCTATCAAAACCATTGCAGATCAAGGAGATTTTGAACATGGCCCACCATAACAC
>JAISRC010000017.1 GCA_031273845.1 Desulfovibrio sp. | reverse complement strand
TATTTATAACATACTGAAATTATTATATACGGCTTTCATTGATCGGATTTGCTATATATAAAAATATCAGTATGTTACAGAAAATACATGCTTAAAGTCCGACAAACTCCTAGAGCATTTTACGCTTGAAACAGTTGCTTACGGCGGGCAAAGCCCGCCTGCAACTATCCCGCTGCAGGCGTATGTCGGCAAACCCCTGCAGGGCGGATGCACCTTTTCAAAGTTGACCTGCCCTATTCCGGACAAAGCCGGAAAATGTCCGGTGCCGCCGGGCTACGCCGAAAATATCTCCCGGAAAACGCGCAATTTTACCTCGGCTTCCCCCAGCTCCGTCACACGCGCCCTGTCGCGTTCCACAATCTCGGCCGGAGCCTTTTCCACAAAGGCCGGATTGGCTAGTTTGGCGGCCAGAGCGGCGCGTTCCTTGTCCAGTTTTGCCAGTTCCTTGTCCAGACGGGCCGCTTCGACGGCGAAGTCCACCAGACCGGCCAGAGGAACGATGATTTCGTTGCCGCAGGACACCGAGCGCGCGGAAGCTTTCGGGGCTTCGACCGCCGGGTCTGTCTCCAGTTTGTCCAGTCCCGCCAGGGACATGAGCACCTGTCGCCGGTCCTCGAACAGGGCATGGGCTTCCGGGGTCAGCGGGCGTATCAGGGCCGCTGCCTTGTGCGCGGGAGGAATGTTCAGTTCCGCCCGGATGGTGCGCACGGCCGTCACCGCGCCCTGGAGCAGTTCCATGCGCCCGGCGTCCCCGGCATAGGCCGCGACGTCGCGGGGCGCCGGGAAAGGCGTGAGGGCGATGTCCCGGACGGCATCCCGGCCGGGCAGGGCATCCCATATTTCCGACGTTATGAACGGAATAAAAGGATGCAGGAGCACAAGGGTTTCGCGCAGAACGGCAAAGAGCACAGCCTGCGCGACGGGCCGCTCCTCTCCTCGCAGGTCGGTCTTGATCAGTTCCAGGTACCAGTCGCAGAGATCGTTCCAGACGAACCTGTAAAGCCCCTGGGCGGCATCGTTGAAGCGGTATTCGTCCAAAGCCGCGTGCTGCAATTTTTTCAGTTCTTCCAGACGGTAAAGTATCCAGCGGTGGTGCAACCCCCGGACCCCGTCCGGGCAAGGAGACTCGGACAGGCCCTCCGCGTTCATGAGCGCGAACCGCGCGGCATTCCATATTTTATTCATGAAATGGCGGCAACCTTCTATGCGTTCTTCGGAAAGGCGTATATCCCGGCCCATGGCGGCAAAAGACGCCAGGGTGAAACGCAGGGAGTCCGTGCCGTATCGCGCGGTCATCTCCAGAGGGTCAATGACGTTGCCCCTGGACTTGGACATTTTCTTCCCTTGGGCGTCGCGCACCAGAGCGTGGAGATAGCAGCGGCGGAAAGGCGCCTCGCCCATGAAATGCAGGCCCATCATCATCATCCGGGCCACCCAGAAAAAGAGGATGTCGAAGCCTGTGACCAGGATGCTTGTGGGATAAAAACGCTCCAGTTCCGGGGTTTTGTCCGGCCAACCGAGGGCGGAAAAGGGCCAGAGGGCAGAGGAAAACCAGGTGTCGAGCACGTCGGGGTCCTGCGTCAGGCTGCTCCCGGAACACTTCGGACAGTGTTGCGGCGTCTCCTCCCGCACCGTTTGTTCGCCGCAGGCATCGCAGGTCCAGGCGGGGATGCGGTGCCCCCACCAGATCTGTCTGCTGATGCACCAGTCGCGGATATTGTCCAGCCAGTTGTAATAGGTCTTGAGCCAGGAGGAGGGGAAGATGCGGGTTTGCTCCGGCACGGCCGCGCGGGCTTTTTCCGCCAGACTTTTGACGGCTACGAACCACTGTTCGGACAGCAACGGCTCAATTACCGAAGAGCAACGGTAACAGTGCCCGACGTTGTGCTCGTAGGGACGTACTTCTTTCAGAAAACCGCCTTCGCGCAGGTCGGCGACGACCGTTTCGCGCGCCTTTTCCATGGACAGGCCCCGGTAAACGCCGCCCTTGTCGTTTATGTCGCCGTCCTCGTCCATAATCCGGATGAATTCCAGCCCGTGCTTGTGCCCCAGGTGCCAGTCGTCAGGGTCGTGGGCCGGGGTGACCTTGAGCACGCCGGTGCCGAATTCGCGGTCCACATAAGGATCGGCGATGATCGGCAGAAGGCGGTCCAGCAGGGGAAGCCGCGCCTTTTTGCCGATCAGGCCGAGATGGCGCCCGTCTTCGGGGTGTACGGCCAGAGCCGTATCGCCGAGCATGGTTTCCGGTCTGGTGGTGGCTACGAGGATATGGCCCGATCCGTCTTCCAGCGGATAGCGGACGAGGTACAACGCGCCCTTGAGCGGCCGGTGTTCGACTTCGTCGTCGGCCAGGGCGGTGCGGCAGCGGCTGCACCAGTTGACGATATACGTGCCCTTGTAGATCAGCCCTTCGTGGTACAGGCGGACAAAAACCTTGCGCACGGCGCGGGAAAGTCCTTCGTCCAGGGTAAAGCGTTCCCTGCTCCAGTCCACGGACGCGCCCATGGCTTTTATCTGGCGGCGAATGTTGTCCCCGTATTCATCTTTCCATTGCCGGATCCGCTCGACGAAGGCTTCGCGCCCCAGGTCGTGCCGGCTGATTCCTTCTTTCTCCAGGCGGCGTTCGACAACGTTCTGGGTAGCTATGCCGGCGTGGTCCGCGCCGGGCACCCAGAGCACCTGTTCGCCGAGTTGTCTCCGGCGCCGGCAGAGTATGTCCTGCAGGGTCAGGTTCAGGGCATGGCCCATGTGCAGGTTTCCGGTGATGTTGGGCGGGGGTATGACGATGGAAAAGGTGCCGGCTTCGGCGCTTTTGCCGAGGTCCGGTGTAAAAAGGCGCTGTTCTTCCCAAAAAGCGCGGCGGCGCGCTTCCGTTTTTTCCGGTTCATAGCTTTTGGGCAGAGCGGAAAAATTACGATTGGCGTCAGAAACTGATACTGAATTCACGGCGATCTCCATGTAGTGTTCAGCGCTATATCGCCGGGAAGCGGCATGGTCAAGGACAGATTCCGCTCCCGGCAGGCAGGCAGGCAGGCAGGCGCTCCGGGGCGGAGCCCGGTCTTTCGCGGGTCTTGCCGGCAAAGCGCAAGTCCTGTACTGCACATGCAGAGGCCGCAGGCAACAATGCAACGCCGCCTGAGCATTTTCATTTTTGAAATACCCCGGGCAATTTGATTTTGAAACGCCTCCTCCGGTGCTTAACGGCGAAAGCAGGTTTCGCCTGCGGGGCGGGCGGCGGCGCTTCGCGCTTACGCCGCCTGAGCATTCTCAACTTTGAAATGCTCTGATACGCCGGATGAAAATCCGGCGCGCAGCTTTCGGCGGCGTGAGCGGGTCGAAAGTCACATTTTTAGCCGAAGCGGTCTCAAGGGAAAATTGTTCAACAATGTTCCCCCTGTCAACAATAGGAAACGACAGTGCCGGAAGATCCCATGGGCAAGGCAGACGCGGCCGGCGCGCCGTCCAGTTACGACCGCATTCTGGGCATATTGTGCAGCGTGCTGAACGCCTATTCAGCCGTTCTTTTCCTGCCGGCGGAGGAGGCATCCGCTGGCGGGGACCGCGTCCATTACGTCGCTTCGGGGTTCAGTCTGGGCGACAGTCTGGATTTTTCCGCCGAGATCCGCGAAGGTATGGGGCCGGCAGGCTGGATACTGCGCCACCGCGAACCGCTCCTGATCGCCAACTTCGACCGCCGCAAAAACTATCTCGGCTATTACGCCGGGAACGAGGAACAGCACATCAAGGCCTTCATGGGTTGCGCGTTGCCGGACACCGAAGGGGCTCTGTGCGTGGACAGCAAACGCCAGTATTCCTTTTCCGAGCAGGACCAGAAAATGCTGCACCTTTTCGCGGACCTTATCGCCCGGCTGGGAGAAGATATTGACGACAACGAGGAACGCAGGCAAACCCTGCGTTATTACGCCGGGTTGCGCGCCGTTTACGATTTGCGGAGGCGCCATTCCCGTTGGGCGGAATTTCTGCGCCGCTACCTGGAACTGATGGCCGGGCTGACCGGATTCTCCTATGCCCTGCTCTGCACACGCGGCGCGGACGGCAAAAACTACTGCGTCGAAGGAGAAAATTACGACCTGCTTTTACGCCCGGGAGTGAGCGTCCCGGTTTTTTCCATGAGCAGCGGGATTGTGGGCTGGGTGTTCCGCAACGGCGCGCCCCTGCGCAGCGACGGCCCGGACGGCTCGCCGGAAACGCTGCTTCTGGGCAGGGAAGCCGGGCTGCCGCAGTTCCAGACGGTGTCGGCCCTGCCTCTGGTCATCCAGAGGAGAACGCGCGGGGTGCTCTGTCTGGCCCACGAGGTGCCCCTGCGCATCACCTCGGCCACGCAGGATTTCATGCGCATGGCGGCCGACCATATGGCGCTTTTTCTGGAAAACCTTTTTGTCAAATGCCGCCTGCGCGACCTGCATCGGGAGGCGGAAAACCGCTTTCCCGAAACCGGGCATGAAAAGCAGCAGAAATAAGCCTGTTATGCACCTTTTCCCTTGCAGAGACGGCGGCCGGCGTATACTATACGCAACAACGCGAAACATAGGCAGATATACATACAGTTTCCGCGTGTCCGGACATCAGCCGTCAGGCTGGCATGCCGTGAAGCGGCGTGAGTCGGCCGTATAACGCGTTTTTCGGCTGACGGTCCCGCATTGAAAAGTTTGCTTTTCAATGCGCACATCAGTAAAACCAGAGAGCGGCCGACAGAATGTTCCGCAAGCTTTTCAGCATGTTCAGCAAAGATTTGGCGATGGACCTCGGTACCGCCAACACCCTGCTCTATACCCGGCAGAACGGCATAGTGCTGAACGAGCCGTCCGTTGTGGCTCTGGACGCGGAACGCGGGCATGTGCTGGCCGTCGGCAGGGAGGCCAAGGAATTTCTCGGCCGCACGCCCAAAAGCATCAAGGCCATAAGACCCATGCGCGACGGCGTCATCGCGGATTTTGAGGTTACAAGGCAGATGATCGCTTTTTTCATCAAAAAAGTGATCGCCGGCTTCAGTCTGGCCAGACCGAACATTGTGATCTGCGTGCCGACGGGCATCACCCAAGTGGAAAAACGGGCGGTGGTCGAATCCGCGCAACAGGCCGGCGCCAACAACGTGCGTTTGGTCGAGGAACCCATGGCCGCGGCCATCGGCGCCGGGTTGCCCTTCCACATGCCTTTGGGCAACATGGTAGTGGACATCGGCGGCGGCACGACCGAGGTCGCCGTCATCTCCCTTTCGGCCATTGCTTACGCGGAATCGGTCCGCGTGGCCGGGGACGCGATGAATACGGCCGTTCAGCGCTATTTCCAGAACGAATTCCAGCTTTTCATCGGCGAAAACATGTCCGAGCGCATCAAACTGGCCGTCGGTTCCGCTTTCCCCTTGCCGGAGCAGCTTGTGGTGGAGGTTTCCGGCAAGGACATGGTTTCCGGCACCCCGCGTTCCGTGCGGGTAACGGACGGGCATGTGCGCGAAGCCCTGACCGACCCGGTGCGGGCCATACTTCTGGCCGTGCACAAGGCGCTGGAAAAAACCCCGCCGGAACTGGCGGCGGACATCGCCGACAACGGCATCCTGCTGGCGGGCGGCGGGGCCTTGCTCAAGGGCCTGGATACCCTGATCCACAAAAGTACGGGCCTGAACATCCTTATAGATTCCGACCCACTGACCACCGTTGTGCGCGGCACGGGCAAAACCCTGGAAGACCAGCGTTTCTACGGCGGCGTCTACATCAACTGATTCCCGGTCTGTTCCCTTTTGCCCCTCGCCGGCCGTCGTTGTCCGGGCATAGCCGCTTTTTCCGGCAGGGTCAGTCAATTCCCGCAGCAAATTTTGTAAAATCAATGAGTTATAAAAAAACGGATATTCCATATCCTATTGATTTTATTCCATGTGATTCGGAGAACTGATCGACCCTGTTTTTCCGGGGCGGCTGTTGACTTTGGTGTTGCGGGTGAAGAAGATGTGCAGCGTCCGGTTGACGGGGTGCGCTCTAATTCGGGCAAGTAAGCTCAAACAGCTTCTACGCGGTATGAAGCCTCGAACACCTGATGAGCTATTTCCTTCCGTCGGAGAAGCCTTGGGTATGGTATCGGCAGACGATGCCCAGGGCTGGTTTAACTCCTGCGGGTATATAACATGAAAGTCAAAATGCTCCAGCCCTTCGGAAACCCTCAGGGCAGGCTCCGCGAAGCGCAACTTTCTTGTCATTCTGAACGAAGCGAAGCGGAGTGAAGAATCTATCTTAAAAAAAAATCAAAAAGATGGATTCTTCGCCTTCGGCTCGGAATGACAGTACGCTGTACGGCAACGCTTACAGGCCTTTCGACTGCACCTCGGAACGGCAGGGCACGGCGGATTATGGGAGGCGGCGCGGGGCCTGAGCCTGCCTTGTGCATCGGCCGTAACCTAAACCGGAGTTCGCGCGGGGCAACCGAACTTCTTTTACCTGATACCATTGCTGTCCGGTTAACATACGCAGAAAAGCATGAAATTATCTATAAAATAAAATAGTTGACTGTAGTAAAAATTTGACCAGACATACGGGTTTGCGATCCTGCTATTTCAAGTGGTTAACCTTCTTAACCGGACAGCAATGCTTCCCCAACTTGGTCCGGAGCTTCACGGAACAACCCTGCTCGTCCGTTTGGAACAAGGATTATGACAATCCTGTTGTGGGAGAGTGCTGCGCGCAAGCTTTGAAAAAAGCGGCCGGCCGTATCTGGTTCTGGATGATGCATATCCACGGATGGACGGCGCTTTGGAAAAAAGTACCGGAGATGCGGGGAAAGCTGTTGCAAGGCTTGGGACAGCGTATGCGGCGGCGACAAAAGCGGCTGAAAAAACAGCAATTGCCGCCGCTCTGGCGAAGATGGTCAGTGAAGACCTCGGCGGCAGCATCTTCATGAGTAACGCTATCCACCAATATGCCAGCAATGGGGGGATGTGGCCCGGTTATGGAGCCATGTTATCTTGGACCATGGTTCAAGAAGCTATTGAGCGATGGCGTATGCCTGTTATGGAAGATATTGATATAGAGCATGGCTTGGCGGCCCTTCTTGAGACTGCGCGCCTGCTTATTCCCAAGCTTGATGAAGCTGTGGATATCTTGAAACGAAGAAAACCAAATCTGACTGCAGAGCAAATCAATGTGATGGTCGATGTTTTATCCGATGCACCGTAAAACTTCACCGTTCCGGGCGTCGATATTCCGGGCAAAAAATAGTTGAACAATTTTTTGCTTAGAGCATTTCAAAGTTGACTTTTGTAGTAGTTCAGACTTGATCTGACAGTCGGCTCCGTTTTGAATGTGTCCTGTCGTCCGATTAGTTTTGATGACTCAGGAGCACCCGGACCTGATCGTCGGCATATTTGTCTATTTTCTGCTTTCCACCGTCTGCATGTATCTGGTCATGATCCTTGCAGGCGCGCGCATTTTTCCGATTATCCTGCGGGTCAAAAAATCTTTTCTGTTGCCGATTGTTTTGGTGTTCAGCCTGATCGGGTGCTACAACATCAACTATTCCTTGACCGACACCTGGGTCAGTTTCATTTTCGGCATCATGGGATTCTTCTTCTCCAGACACGGCTATCCCTTGGTACCGTTGGTTATCACCATAGTTCTGGGCAGCATGTTCGAAAAACAGTTGCGCACCGCCATGCTGCTTACGGAAGGGCAGCTTCTGCCTTTTGTGACAACGCCGTTATCCATGATTTTTTTGCTTTTGTCGGCAATCTACGTGTATTATTCCCTTCGAAGCCGCAAAAAAAATCTGGGATAATCCGCAAATTGTCTTGAACGTCAGAGCCGTTCGGTACATACAAAATCGGAGTAAAAAAATGATTACGAACCAGGAATTGCAGCGTCGCCATGCAGACGCTGTCCCCAGAGGGATAAGGAACACTTTTCCGATTTACGCTGCTGAAGCCAAGAACGCGGAAATCCGTGATGTGGAAGGCAGGCGTTACATTGATTTTGTAGGGGGGTATCGGGGTGTTGAATGCCGGTCATGGACATCACAAGGTCAAAGCCGCTATTGTGGAGCAATTGGAAAAATTTAGTCATACCGGCTGTATGGCAATTCCTTATGAGTTGTACGCCCGGACTGCCGAACGAATTAACGCGCTTGTGCCGGGAAAGACACCGAAAAAAACCGCTTTTTTCTGCTCCGGAGCCGAAGCGGTAGAAAACGCCGTAAAAATCGCCCGTTGTTATACAGGCCGGCCCGCCCTGATCGCATTCAACGCATCCTTTCACGGCCGTACCAATATGACCTTGGCCCTTACCGGAAAAGTCGCGCCGTACAAGTCGGTTTCGGACCGTTCCCCGCCGACATCTATCACGTTCCCTTTCCCAACAAGGCACATAACATCAATGTGCACGATTCTCTTGAGGCAATCAACATCTTGTTCAAGTCCTCGGTCGAAGCCGCGCATACGGCGGCAATCCTTATAGAACCTGTTCAAGGGGAAGGAGGGTTTAATGTCGCGCCTGTGGAATTTATCGTGGAATTGCGCAAATTTTGTGACGACAGCGGCATTCTGCTCATTCATGATGAAGTGCAGTGCGGATTCGGCAGGACAGGGAAATTTTTCGCCACCGAGTACTTCGACGTCGAGCCGGACATCATCACCATGGCTAAATCCATGGGCGGCGGGTTTCCCGTCTCCGCCGTTACAGGCAAGGCTGCGATCATGGATGCCCCGGCCCCAAGAGGCCTCGGCGGCACCTACGGCGGAAATCCATTGGGTCTTGCGGCTGTTAACGCGATTCTGGATCTTTATGAGGAAGAAAATATCTGCGCACGCTCTTTGAAACTGGGAGAAATCTGCAAAGCGCGTCTGAACAAGGTGAAAAACGAGTAACCGCTCACAGGGGTCTAGACAAGATCTAGAATTTAGGTTTATTGAAAGCCATGGACTCTGCCACTTCGCCAAATATTCCCCTGAGTGCTGAGGTACTCAGTCGCACACCGCAGG
>JAISRC010000169.1 GCA_031273845.1 Desulfovibrio sp. | reverse complement strand
GCAAGCTGAATCCGCGAGGGGTAAAGCGCAAAATGAGCAATTTCCCTGTAAGGCACCGAGGGCAACCCCTTCACTGCAAGCTCCAACCAAGACCAATAATTGTTATATGAACAGTATTGAGTTTAGACGCAACTACACATGCCCCTCGCGTTTCTGCGCGGCTCACAGCTTCAAGAATATGCCCCGGCTCCAAATCAGAAATCGGTATTGAGCCAATATATGGAAACAACTGATTTTCCAAGCGCGATAAAACAACCTTGCGGTGTTTTTCAGAAAAATCAATCGTGCGCCGCTCATACCATTCACGCGCAACCTTTGCAAATGTCAATGACTCTGCCTTGGCTTGCGCTGCTGTTTCCGCCTTCTCATTTTTTCGCACTGCTGCAGGGTCTTTCCCTTGAGCCAAAAGCCTCCGCGCTTCTTCTTTCCGTTGCCGTGCTTCACGGAGGGAAACTTCAGGATAGCGCCCCAGTGCAAGCTGTTTTTGTTTCCCATCAAATCGGTAGGCCATTCGCCAGAGTATGGAACCTGTCGTCGTCACAAAAGCGTGGAGCCCATCGGCGTCTGTCACCTTCCGCGGTTTGTCGCCCGGCTTTAAATTTCGTACGGCAGCATCTGTTAACGGCATGTTGGCATCCTATCCTGTTGTCATTGTCTCATTAAAAGATGCCAACAGATATGCCAACCAAATATTGACATGTCAAGAGTCCTTTGTGAACGAATCAAGATTGATATTTCCATTAAAAGTGAAGTCCCGCAAGGCTTTTTCTGCTTTGCGGGACTTCTGTGGATTTTATTCTGGCGTCGCCAACGGGACTTGAACCCGTGTCGGCAGCTTGAGAGGCTGCTGTCCTGACCGACTAGACGATGGCGACGCGCGGGAACGTTTATGAGTACGGTTTTTAGGACTGCTGTGTCAAGGAGGCATTTCACAAGCGGCGATGCATCGCTGGGCCGGCGCGCGGCGTTGAGAGGCATCGTAAGCGAATTGCCGTCAAAGGCTGTCGCTGATCATGCCTGTGGGCCGGAAGACATCGCTCGGCTGAGCCAGCATCCCGTCTATCTGCCGGAGCATGGCCCCGCGGTCGCCCGGCAAGCGGCCGTGCACACAGGCGAAGTTCAGCCAGTGATCGCTGAGCAGCAGACCGTTGCCCGTAAGCTTTTCAACCAGCAGGCGCAACTCGGACAGAACGCCCCGGGGCTCGGAAAGTTTGAGTCTGCCCTGAAGAAACTCCTCGCCCAGCTCGGTGCCGGGCATGGGGGAAAAGGTGCGGATACGTATGAAGTCTGGGTCGGCGGCGTTCAGGACGGCGGCGCTGTCTTCGGCATGCCCTTTGCGCAGCTCGTCGCCGCCGAGGCCGGCCAGATAGTACATGCTCAGTTCAAAGCCGGCCTCACGCAACAGTCGGCCCGCCTGTATCTGCTCACGCATGTTCGTGCCCTTGTTGACCAGACGCAGCAGAGGGTCGTGGCCGCTTTCCATGCCGCAGTGGATGCGGGAAAGCCCGGCGGCGCGCAGTTCCCGCCATTCCTCAAGGCTCTTGTGGGCGACATACTGCGATGCGCCGTAGGCCGTAATGCGTTCCAGACCGGGGAACGTTTCCTGTATTTTACGCAAGACGCTCAGAAGCTGAGTCGTGCGCATGACGATGCTGTTGCCGTCGGCCAGGAACAGCGTACGCGGAGGGGCATCGCCGTAGTATTGCCCGGCTTCCTCAATGTCCTGCAGGATGTTCGCGACTTTGCGGATGCGGAAGCGCTTGGCCTTGTACATGTTGCAAAAACGGCAACGGTTGTGGGGGCAACCTACGGTGCTCTGGATGATCAGGCTTTCACCTTCCGAGGGTGGCCGGTATATCATGCCTTCGTAGCGCATGGGGATCCTTTCTTTCAACTTCACTGTGCGTGTTACGGATACATAAAGCGCGGAACGCGGGAGTCAAGGGCTCGACGCTGACCCCTCCCGGCGGCGCGGAAAAATTTTTTGAAAATGCATCAGGGCAATCGAATGAAAAAATGTAACAGCTTGAAATAACAAGAATTTTTAAATCAGGACATCAAAAATTTATTCTTGAGATTTCAATGGGTTGCCAGCTTCATTCGATTGTCCTGGAAAATGCATAATCGCATATAGACAATTCCCGCAACACAGCGTATTATCTTCCTTCGCCCTGTGGGGTCCGGCACCGGCACCGACCGGACGCGGCGCCCCCAAGGCGATTTGATTTTGAAACGCCCCTTTTCGATGCTTGGGACATTGCCGATTCTGCAATGCCCCTGGCGGCCGCCGGGGGGGGGATATCCTCCACTTGCGGCGGAAAAGATCGGAAAACGCATACGGGAACAATTTCAGGAGGCACAGCATGAGCGCACAGTTTTATGAGAAATTTTTTGAGACACAAAAATCTATGTTCGAAGAATGGCAGAAAACTATGCAGGCTTCTTACAAAAATGTCGCCGCCGCCAGCGAAACGGCTGAAAATCAACAGGAATTTTACAAAAAAGTTTTCGGTTCCTCAGATGATTTTTTTAAAAAAATCGGGGACAGCTCCCAAGTCTATCAATCTCTTTTCGACCTCTGGAAAAGACTGTCGGAGAGCGGCCCCAGCTTGGATGCCAAGGCCGCGGGCGAAATTTACGAAGACTGGTCCCGGCATTTTTTCGAGCAGCTCCGCGAGGTTTTCGTCCCGACGGTCCCCGCCTTCATGCAGCATTTTACGGAAAACTTCGTAGACAAATTTGAATCCACCGACAAAGTGCTGGCCGGCAACTTCAAAACCTGGTTCACCGCGGAGGAGGAACTCCGCAAAGCTTGGTTCGACTCTCTGGGCAAAGGCCCCAAGGGATATGTGGACTTTCTTGAGGTCTGGCGCAAAACTTATGAAGACACCACGGGCAAACTGGTCAACGCCCCCACCTTCGGCAAGGATATGGATTCCTGGAAGCTCCGGAAGGCGGTTTTTGACAGCTACATCAAATACAGCATAGCCGCAACCCGCTTTTCCGTTGCTTTGGCGGATATCGCCGGCGAAGCGACGCGCAAGACGCTGGACGACTATACGGCCATGTTCGCCGGAGAACAAAAGATCAAAACTTTCGACGAGTTCTATAAGTACTGGAGCAAAACCGTTTCCTCGACCTATGAAAAGGTACTCTTTTCCGATGAAATGAGCAGGCTGGCCGGCAACATGGTGGACGAAATGGCGAACTTCCGGTCCGAGTTCGACAAACTGTTCGAACTCAGTTTCGCTGACCTGCCCATTCCTAAAAAATCGGATATGGATGACCTGTACGCCACCATGTACGCACTGAAAAAGGAAGTCCGGGCGCTGAAGAAGGAAGTCAAAACCTTGGCCGGCGCCAAAAGCTGAAGCCCTCGCACGGAGGGTAATTCCGGTTCCGGATCAAACGGGAGGCAGACGCAACAACGCTTGCGCCGTGAATCGACGTGAGCCGGCCGAAAAGCACATCTTCCGGCCGGCGATCCTGCCTTGAAACGCCTACTTTTCAAGGCACAAGTCAATAAAATAAAGGAGTGAATGAATAATGAGCAATGCCGAAACACCCGCAACGGAAGCCGCCGAAATTTTCAAGATGTACGAAAGCGCGGTGGAAAGCGCAATGACTTACGGTGAAAAACTTCTCAAGGGAGCGGAAGTCTTCACGAAACTGAACATCGACGATATCAACAAGACCCCGAGAGACTTGACCCTGCGCATGGACAAGGTACAAATCTTCCATTACCGGCCCATGGTCAAAAAGCCCGCGTCCGTCCCGGTGCTCATTGTCTATGCCTTGATGAACAAGCAGTATATCATGGACATCCAGCCGGACAAAAGCTTCGTCAAAAAACTGCTGGAAGAGGGCCTGGACGTGTATATCGTGGACTGGGGCTATCCCACGGCCTCAGACAGATATCTGACCACCGAGGATTACATCGAGGGCTATCTCAGTGACGCAATTGATTTTATTCGTGAAAAGCATGCCCTGCCCGCGATAAACCTGCTCGGCAAATGCCAGGGCGGCACGTTCAGCGCCATTTATGCTTCCCTACACCCTGAAAAGATCAGAAATCTGGTGACCATCGCCGCCCCCTTTGATTTCGACATTCAGGACGGTTTGCTGTTCAAGTGGTCAAAATACATAGATATAGACCGTCTTGTGGATGCCTTCGGCGTGCTGCCGGGCGATTTTCTGAACAACACCTTCATCATGCTCAGCCCGTATAACCTGGCCATCGGCAAATATATCAACATCGTGAACAGTTTTGACGATCCCAAGGCCTTGGGGGAATTTCTGCGCATGGAAAAATGGCTCTTCGACTGCCCCGCCCAAGCCGGCGAAAACTACCGCACCTGGATGAAGGATCTCTGGCAGGAAAACAAGCTCATCAAGGATGAATTCGTGCTGGGTGACAAAAAGATCCGCCTGAAAAACATCACCATGCCCGTGCTCAACGTATACGGTTCCAAGGACAACCTCATACCTCTCTCCTCGTCGAAGCCCCTGCTCTCCCTGATCGGGAGCAAAGACAAGGAAGAGGTCTGCTTCCCCGTCGGCCACGCGGGCATCGTGGCAAGCACCCTGTCCCAGAGGGAAATCGCCCCTAAAATAGCGACATGGTTCAAGGGACGCAGTTAGAGCATTGCAGAGTTGAAAATGCTAAGGCGGCGTAAGCGCGAAGCGCCGCCGCCCGTCCCGCGGGACATAGGCGAAACTTGCTTCCGCCGCTGAGCGTCGGAGCAGGCGCCTCAAAATCAAATAGCTTTAACGTGTATCTGCTCTGAAAAGCCATAAGGGGGGCCGGCTGCGCCGGCCCTCCAAGTTCCCGCCCGAAGGCCGGCGCTTATTCCGTGCCGCGCCCGGTCGTCAAGCGCAAAGCCCGGAGCAGGTCAGCTCGTGTCAGCCCGAAAATACCCGGAACAAGCGCCCCCGCCCCTAGGGTCAGCGCGACATAAAGCGCCCCGGACGCCGCAAAGCGGAACAAATCATCCTCACCGCCCAGACCCGAAACAGCAAAGCCGGACGCCGCGCCCGCCGCAAGAAAGACCGCCGGACACGCGAACTGGTGCAGAACATTGCGCCCCAAAGCGAAAGGCACGCTCCGCCGCGCCGCCAGAAACAGGAGGTTCACGGACAAAAACTGCAACCCCACCATCTTCAGGGCCAATCCCGACGCCCCCATCCCCAACCCTCCCATATCGCCCGGCGCGGTCAGCAGCCAGGTCAAAACAGGCCCGAGGGCCAACACCCCCAACGAAATGTTGCGCAAGCTCCGGGTGTTCCCGCTCGCGTAAAATATTGCCGCCGCCGCCTGCCCGTAGCCCTGATGTATGGGATACAGGGCCATGATCCGCACAGGAGCCAAGGCCCCGGCAAAGCCATCCCCCCCGAAAATTCGCAGAACCGCGGGCGCCTCCAGAACGACGAAACAGGAAATCCACGCCGACATCGTGTAGAGCATGGGTGCATACCTGTCCAGTATCCGCGCCATGCCCGCCGCATCCCCTTTGCCGTGCGCCACGGCCAGCTCCCGCGCCAGCAAAGGCGTCAGGGCCGTCACAAACAGGACACAGGCCGCCCCGATCTTCTGCGAAAGCGAAAAATAGCCCTGTTCCACGCTGCCGGCGAAAAACTGCAGTATCCACCGTTCACCCGACAAAGCCAGTACCGAACACAAAGCCGTCACGAAAAGCGGCGAACAATAGACCCGGAACTCCCGCGCATAGGACCTCACCTCCCCGCCGCCTAAAGTCCAGCGCAAAGGACGCTCCCAACTGCCACGCATCGTATACAGATAGCCGGCAGCCGCCAGAAGCAGAACCAGATACTGCTGCGCGAACAAAACCGGCAGATCCAGCACGCCACCGCAATATAGCCCGACCAGCAGACAGGCCGAAAGCGCGCTCCCCGCCATACGCACCCGCTCGCTCGCCGCCGTCAGCCCCAGAGCATCGTTCATTCCCCGCGCCACGCGCCCCACCCAGGTCAGCCATGCCCACAACATCGCCGGAAACACCAGCCACAAGGGCACGCCGGGCATCAACAGATCCCCCGCTCCGGGCAGGTAACAACAGCCGGCGATCACCAGACCGAACATCGGCACCGCCGCGGCCACCCGCGCGTAGAAGACCGCAAGCCCGAACTCGCGGGGGCGCTTGGCAAGAGACGTTGTCAGACAGGTAGATGTGCCCAGATCGAAAAAATTGGTGAAATTTTGGAACAAGGACACGGCAAAATTGTAATTTCCATAGGCCGCCGGTCCCAGCGCCCGCGGCAGTACCGCCTCCATGACCAGGAAAAGCGGCACGGAGGAAATGTTCGCCGCCAGCTTGTAAAGATAGCGTCCGGCCAGAGAGTCGGTCGCGCTCATATTGTTCTCAGAGACCTGAACCAGCAGCGCAAAAGTTCAAAACAGCCGAGGCGTATGCGGGGCCGCGCCTCCTCCGGCCCCAGGCCGGCTGCAAGTTCATCCGCTGCCGCCACCGCCTTCGCGCAATAAGTGGGTCCGGGGCCTGTCCGTCCTGAACGAAGTGAAGGCGGACAATATCTTGTAGTAATTTCCCTCGGCGGGGTCAAGGGGCGGACCCCCTTGAGATCTCCACCCGCCCCTATCGGGATATCAATCCAGGCGTAGCTGTCCAGCCAGACGCGGCGGGCTTTCCGCACCCGCGGGCTGTGCCACCAGTCCTCGATTCTGCCCCATACGGCCAAGGCCTGCGCGGCGGCATCCTCCGGCGTTTCGTGCAGGATGCCGGCGGCGGCGAGGGTGTCCAAGGCGGCGGAGCTTTGCCTGTCCATGCCCCAATCGGCGCGTTTCCAGAAAGCCAGGGTGGGGGTATCCGCGGCCAGGGCGCAGTGCAGGGTAGTGCCGTAGTGGTCGAGGACGATGAGCCGGCAGGCGAGCATATGCGCGGTGAGGTCGCCTGTACAGGGCCGGATGTCCGGGAGCAGGCCGAAGACATGTTCGCCGTCGTCCAGAGCGCCGGCGGCCCTGAAATAGGGACGGTACATGACGACGGCATCGGGCGCGCTTTTGAGGCCGGCGCGGACTTTGCCGAGGAAGCTTGTTTTGGCGGCGCGGTATGCGGGCAGCGCGCCGGACTGCGGCCTGGATTTCAGGCGATATGAGAAGGCGCTCATTTCGGTGCCGACCAGGATCAGGGCCGGGCGCTGTTCTTTGTGCCTGCCGGCCAGGGCGGCCGGAACGGGGTGGAGCATGGGCCGGGCGTTGACGGCACAGCCGGGGTGGGCGTTCCATCCCCAAGTGAAGAAGGCGTGCAGGGAGTATTCAAAGGGCAGCCCGCCTATGCTGAGCAGGTTACCGTAGTTGGCACCGTGCTGTACGCTGAAGAATCTGACGCCGCGTTCGCCCAGCCGGGCCAGACGCAGACGATAGACATCGTCTTGGGCGTAGGCCGGGGATATGCCGCGCAAGGGAGTGCGGGACGAGCGCACGGACGGGCGGGCGGATACAGATGTGCTGTCGGGTATATATGGCCGGGACGGGTGGGCAGGAGCGGAAGGATTGTCGGACGCAGACGGGAGGCCGGACACAGCCGGACGGGCGGACGCGGGCAGGTGGGCGGCTTCACGGGCCAACAGCGGAGGCAGGCAGCGCATGATCAGATCTTCTGCCGGAAAATGCCAAAGGGGCGGGGAAGAACAGCAGAGGGAAAAATCCAGGGTCGCATCAGACTCCCTGTTCAGCAGCACCGCCGGGGAGAGCAGGAGGGCGCCGGAGAGGCCGAAGCCTTTCAGGGGAGGGAAGGGCAGCCGGAGCAGGGCGCGGCGCAGGCTTGCGCGCAGGCGGGCAGGCAGGGGATCGGAGGGTGCGTCGTCCGCGCGGGGCAGGGCGGGGGCGGGCGATACGGGGCGGAGTTCCCAGACCGGCGGGGCCATATATTCCAGCATGCGCGAGTATACATAGTGGTTGAACAGGGAGTCCTGCACCCCGCGCACCATAAAATCCAGACTGTCGCGGAAGGAAAACGCCCCTTCGGGCAGGACGTCCGCGCACAGGGTCTGTTCGCCGTAAAGGGCGATGAGATCTAGGAGCCGTTGATGCCGCTCCGCCAGCATGTGCGCGGCCAGGAGGAAGAAAGGACCGAAGGCGGTGAGGAAGAAGCGTTCGCCGCGCCAGGGATTTTGGGCTTCAAGCTTGCGGCAGAGGCGCAGAACCTCGGCATCGGCGGAGGCGGCGGCTTCGGCTGTGGCGTGGGCGTCGGCGTAGGGGTCGGGCGGCAGGGGGAACAGGCCTTCTGTTCCGCCGCGCGACCCGTCCCAGTTCGGGAAAAGCGTCTCGCGCCCGGCGAAGCACCAGACGCCTGCGGCGATATGGGTCGCCGGGTCCGCATTTTCCGGCATGGGGCCGAAAACCAGGGTGCGCATCAAGGGATACCTCCGGGGAAGGCATTTTACAGCGCGGCCTCTTTGCAGGCAATGCAAATATGTTCGGGTGGTCCGCCGCGCCTTGTTGTCGGCGTGAACGCCGACGGCGCGGCACGATCCGGAATCAAGCAAGGCGCGCACATGACGCGCTACGGCCCCCGCTAGGAGCCTGTCGGACTTTGCCTTAAAATATTTATAACATACTGAAATTATTATATACGGCTTTCATTGATCGGATTTGCTATATATAAAAATATCAGTATGTTACAGAAAATACA
>JAISRC010000138.1 GCA_031273845.1 Desulfovibrio sp. | reverse complement strand
ATTATATACGGCTTTCATTGATCGGATTTGCTATATATAAAAATATCAGTATGTTACAGAAAATACATGCTTAAAGTCCGACAAACTCCTAGAGCATTTTACGCTTGAGATTGTCGCTTACGGCGTGCACAGCCCGCCTGCTCCAATCCCGCGGCAAGGATTTGCCGGCAAATCCTTGCAGAGCAGATATACATTTTCAATGTCAATCTGCTCTAGCACAAATCCCGACGCGAAACAACGTATTTTGAGGTGGACATGTCGAAGACTTTCATCCGCCCCCGGCTGGTGACGGCATCGGAAAACGGGGATATCCACGACCGCCCGGACCTGCTCATGGTCTGCAGGCGCGGCGCTGAAACGGCCTTGCCCCGCCCGGAGGAACTGATCCCTCTGCCCAAGGAGAGCGAGCTTTTTTTGTTGCCCGGCAGACGGGCTCTGGGGCTCGACCCGACAAGCGGCGAACTGCTGGAAACGGACGACCTTGCCGTGGCAGCTTTTACAGCGCCGGCCCATACCCTGTCCGCGCACCCGGCGTTCAAAAAGGACGCCGATGCCCCGGTATTGCCGCTCTTCGCTTACGGAGCAGCAGGTTTTGCTTCCGGCCGCTTTTACGTATGCGCGGCAAAAGTGGACGACGATCCGCGCCAGGTCTTCAGCGGCATAGCCGCGGGCGTCCTACGCGACGAAGCGCACGCCCTGCTGAAACAATACCCGGACAACCGGCTGATGCGGCATCTGGCGGGCACATGCGCCCTCAGGTACAACTGCCCTGCGGCGCGCAACCTGTGCCTGGGACGCTTCGAAGCCCCCCTGCCGGTATCGGACGCCTGCAATGCCCGCTGCATCGGCTGCATTTCCCGGCAGGAAGCCGGATCAGGCGTATGCGCCGCGCCCCAGAAACGCATGAATTTCACCCCGACAGCGGAGGAAATTGTCGAAGTCATGCGACATCATGCGGCTAAGGAAAAAGAAGCGCCCGTCTTTTCCTTCGGGCAGGGATGCGAGGGCGAACCCCTGACCAGGAGCGCGCTGATCGCGGACGCCGTAAGAAGCTTCAGGTCCGGGGGCGGACGCGGCACAATCAACGTCAACAGCAACGCCTCTCTGCCGGAAGCGGTGGAAGAGCTTGCAAAAGCCGGGATCTCGTCGTTGCGCGTGAGCCTGAACAGCGCGGACCCGGATACCTATGCCCGTTACTACTGCCCGCAGGGCTACGACTTCGCTCAGGTGCGCGAAAGCATCGGCAGGGCGAAAAGAGCGGGGGTCTTCGTTTCCCTGAATCTTCTCTTTTTCCCCGGCTTCAGCGATACGGAGGCCGAGTATGCGGCATTGACGGCTCTGCTGCGGGAAGAGCGGGCGGATATGCTGCAACTGCGCAACCTGAACATTGACCCGGATATTTACCTTGAACTGATGCGGGACACTGAGCGCGGGCCTGCCATGGGTCTGCCGGCCTACCGCAAGCGGCTGAAAAAGGACTGTCCCGCTCTGCGCATCGGCTATTTCAACCCCTATCTCGGGTGAAAAACGGGGGCGCGTGGCCCCCCGACCTTTTCAACAGCACTCAGCCGTGATCCGCCGCGTCTCTAAAGAAATAAGAACTTATCCGGTAAATAAATGGGGGGCGAGGCAAATACAAGGAAAAACGCCATCTTGACGCAGTATTTGCCCCCGAAACACTATTTACTGATAAGTTCTAAATCAGCTTTTCCTCAGGAACGGCAAGGCGTGACGGAGTCCTGTCAGGCGATTTTATAGAAGGCCTTGGCAGCCGCCCCGCACACGGGACAGTCGGCGTTGTGCGGACCTTCATGCGTATACCCGCAAACGGCACAGACGTAATAGTCCACATCGGCCGGCTTGCCCGCGGCTTCTATGGCTTTTCGGTAGAGTTTGGAGTGCGCTTCTTCAACAGAGGCAACATAGGAAAAATATTTTGCCACGTTTTGCGCATCCTCGCTTTTAGCCTCTTTGATCATTTCCGGGTACATCTTGGTGAACTCGTAGACTTCTCCGGATTCGGCATCGCTCAAATTCTCAAGCGTTTTGCCGATTTTCCCCGCGTAGCGCAGATGCGCGTGGGCGTGGATTGTTTCCGCTTCGGCCACAGCCCGGAAAAGTTTGGCAACCTGGGGCAAGCCTTCGGATTCGGCCTGCTTGGCGTATGCAAGGTATTTGCGGTTGGCCTGGGACTCGCCGGCAAAAGCCGCCATCAAATTATCCTGGGTTTTGGACATAAAGAATACCTCTTTTTAAGTTTATCAGGAACATTTCCTGTTTATGTCATCGGGACAAAAAAGTAAAGAGGGGATAAAAAATATTGAGTATGGAAAATTGCAGATTTCCGCATGAAAATATGACATCGCCGGGAAGCAACGTAATTCAGCCGAAAATCACGTTTTTCGGCCGGCGATCCTGCGTTGGAAAGTTTACTTTTCAACGCACACGCCGATAAACAGATACGGGACGTCAGTACATGCGGATGTATTCATCCAGCGTTTCCGCGTTGCACGTCTTGCTGACCCAGAAAGCCGCGGCCCAAACCATGAGGGCGGCGGCCTGCGTATCGTCGAGGCGCTTTATTTTCGCTTCCAGGGCGCTTTTGCCGGCGCCGTGCCGGACATGGACGTTGCCGACCTCACAGGCGTCAAGTACCCTGAGGAGCAGGTAGGAACCGCGCGTCGTACCCGGCAGCAGACGGACGTCCTTGTAGGCTTCGACTATGGTTTTCAGCTCGGCGGGACTGAAGGCGCCTTTCAGGGACATTATGGCGCGGAAAAAGGTATCCACGGCCCACGGCAAGATAAACTCCGCCCCTGCGCTTTTGGTACGGAAATAATCCTTAAGCCAGCGTTCCTGTTCACTATTTATTCTTGCGGCTACCTGAGGCATCACAACCCCCTGAGCTTGCGGCTTGCATTTCTCTTAACTTACGGTTATTCAGCAAATAAATCAAGAGTAAATCTAGATCTGAGTCAATCAGGATCTGCATGCCCTGAAGTATCTTTTCCCGGCCGAAAGCGATTCATGCGGGACACGGCGTTTCGCATCGCCGGCCGGCCCCGCGTTCAGGAGAAAAACAATGTGCGGAATCATAGCTTACACCGGGCACAGACCCGCCGTTCCCGTCATCATGGAAGGCCTGCACCGCCTGGAATACAGGGGCTACGACTCTTCGGGGGTCTGCTTCGTGCGGAACAGGGAACTGCGGGTCGTCCGGGCGGAAGGCAAACTCAACATTCTGGAAGACAAGCTTGCGGGCATGGACATCTCCCTTGCGACAACGGGCATGGGGCATACCCGCTGGGCAACGCACGGCGCCCCGACGGAGAACAACGCCCACCCGCACCTGTCCTTCAAGCGGAACCTGGCGATAGTGCACAACGGCATCATAGAAAATTACCGGGAATGCAAAGATATCCTGCTGGACAAGGGCTACCTCTTTTTCTCGGAAACGGACACGGAGGTCTTGGCGAATCTCATAGCAGACGAGCAGGTTGAAGGAATGCCCCTGATCCGGGCCTTTGCCCGCGCTCTGGAAAAAGCGGACGGCGCCTATGCCGTCGCCCTGCTCTCTCCTGAAGAGCCGGATACGATTTACGCGGCGCGGCAGTCCGCTCCCCTGCTCATAGGGTCGGGCGCGGGCGAGAATTTCGCGGCCTCGGATATTCCGGCCTTTCTGCCCTATACCAGGGATGTCATCTTCCTTGAGGACGGCGAGCTTGCGCGCATCACGCCGTCGGGTGTGGACGTGTTCTCCATAGCCGACCTGAAACCCGTGCTGAAAACAATGACACGCATTGAATGGGATCTGCAGGCGGCGCAGAAAGGCGGCTACAAACACTTCATGCTCAAGGAAATCTTCGAGCAGCCGCGCGCCGTGGCCGACTGCTTCGCGGGCAGGGTGGACGCGAAACGCAGTGCCGTGCGTATCCCCGAACTTGAAGGCCGGCCTGTGCCGTCCCGCCTGCGCATAGTCGCCTGCGGCACTTCCCGGCACGCCGGGCTGTGGTCCCGGAGTCTCATGGAAAGCTGGGCCGGCATACCGACCACGGTGGAAACAGCCTCGGAATTTCGTTACCGCAACGCCTTGCTTACGCCGGGGGAAAGCCTGCTGGTCATCAGCCAGTCCGGGGAAACTGCAGATACGCTGGCGGCCCTGCGTCTGGTAAAAGAAAAAGGCGCCGCATCCATAGGCATCTGCAACGTAATCGGCTCTTCCATAGCCCGCGAGGCGGACACCGTCATTTTCACCCAGGCCGGCCCGGAGATCAGTGTGGCGTCCACCAAGGCCATGTCCGCCCAGATGACCGTGCTTATGCTCATGGCCCTGTACTGGGGCGAAACGAACGGAACTTTGAGCCGGGAAATCCGGAACCGGGCTCTGGCCGAACTGGCGGACATCCCGGCCGGGCTTTCGGGCGTACTCCCCACCCTGGAATCCGAAGCCGCGGATCTGGCCGCGCGTTTCGCCTCCTGCAAGGGCATGTTCTTCCTCGGGCGCGGCCAATCATTTCCTCTGGCCCTGGAAGGCGCGCTCAAGGTCAAGGAACTTTCATACATACACGCCGAGGGCTATGCCTCGGGAGAAATGAAACACGGACCCATTGCCCTGATTGATCCGGATTTCCCCTCCTTTTTCATCCTGCCTCACGATGCGCATTTCGCCAAAACCCTGTCCAACCTGGAAGAAGTGGCGGCGCGCAAAGGCCCGGTCATTGCCCTGACCAACCCGCCCAAGGACGGCATGGAAATACGCGGAGGAGAAAGCTGGCTCCTGCCTGAGGCATGGGGGCCGCTGAGTTCCTTTTTCATGCTCCCCGCCTTGCAGTTGTTCAGCTATAAGGCCGCCGCCTTTCTGGGCAAGGACGTGGACCAGCCGCGCAATCTGGCGAAAAGCGTCACCGTGGAATAAGCGCGGCCCGGCGCCTGAATGAGCGGCACAGCACATAACCGTAAAGCTGCCGACAAACACGGGCGTCACATCATCTGCTTTGCCCTGATCACGGCATTGTGCCTGATCGGCGATTCCATGCTGTATATCGTCCTGCCCCTGTACTATAAGGAAGCCGGACTGAACTCTCTCTGGGAAGTGGGGGCCATACTCGCAGCGAACAGGATCGTGCGTCTTCCCCTCAACCCGCTGGTCGGCCGCCTGTATACCGTGGTCAGCGAGCGCAACGGCATCATTGCCGCCGTGGTCCTGTCCACGGCGGCGACGACGGTCTACGGCCTGGCGCCTTCCTTCCCCGTCTGGATCGCGGCCCGCTGCCTCTGGGGCGCGGCCTGGACCCTCCTGCGCCTGGGTTCGCTTTTCTGCATTCTCAAGCTGTCCGGCCCGGACAACCGAGGGCGTTATACCGGATTATACAACGGCATCTACCGCCTGGGCAGTCTGGTCGGCATGCTCTTCGGCGGCATAATCGCGGATGCGGCGGGGCCGGGCAGCACCGCGCTGTCCTTCGGCGCCGTCACTGCTCTGGCGATTTTCCCCGCGTTGTTCCTGATTCCCGCGAACCTGCCTGATGCGGACACGGGGACCGTGCGCGCCGGTGCCGGTACCCGCGCCCGCTTCAGGACTTTTGTCCGCATGCTGACGACAAGCGGGGCAACGGCGGCGGGGGGTCTTACCGCTCTGGTCATTCAGGGCATCCTGGCTCCGACCTTGAGCCTCCTGATCGCCGCGCATACGGGCGGGGGCGTGTTTCTGGCCGGCACACTGATCGGAGCGGCGTCACTGGGAGGGATTTTCCAGGCCCTGCGCTGGGCTTGGGAACCGTGGCTGGCCCCGCTGGTCGGAAAATTTTCGGACAAACGGGGCAGGAGCAGACTGCTTTACCGGGCCTTTGCCGCGGGCGGCCTGCTTGCCGCCGTCCTTGCGGCTCCTCTGCCTCTGCCCGTCTGGTTTGCCTGCCTGCTCGGCATGCAACTGGCGGCCACCGCGCTCACCACCCTGACCGATGCCGCGGCTGCCGATGCCGCGGCCCGGAGCGGCGGGCCTTCCCTGCTCGTGGCCTATACCTTCGCCGCGGATGCCGGGATGGCTCTCGGCCCTGTCCTGGCCTTCGGCATGAACGAATTTCTGGACATCAACGCGGTGTATCTCTTTTCCGCCGGTCTTTTTCTTCTGTTCTTCCTCAGGCGCAACGCATAGTTACAATGGAAAAGGCAAAGCCGGTAAACCGGCTGCCTTGCCCGGTGTTGAAGATACCGGGCTTACCGTATTTTGCCGGGGCTGCCCGGTACCGGAGCGGATCAACTTTGAAAAAATGTATCCGCTCTGCAAGGGGTTTGCCTGCAAACCCTTGCCGCAAGGCAACCGTAGGCGGATTTTGCCTGCCGTAAGCAACGTCTCAAGTGTAAAATGCTGTATTACCGTTTTCACATCTGCATGATATCTTTGAGCGAAACGGAGTCCAGCATGCTCTGCATACCCGACGAGATATCTTTCCATTTGATGTGTGCCGGACATTTTTTCCTTTCGGCGCAGAGATCGGTCTGCCTTGTCGGGCACAGACACAGATCCACTTCATCATCAAACCACGACAGGAGTTGCCCTATGCTGATTTCGGAGATGTCGCGCTTCAGGACAAGCCCGCCGCGCGGGCCTACCGAACCTTCGGTAATGCAGTGCCGCCTCAATATGCCGTTGACGTTTTCCAGCGCACGCCTGGAGGTGCCGATGGATTCCGCCAGAGCGGCCAGACTGACCGGCCGGGAAGAGCGGGCAAGTGTGCACAGCAGACGTATGGCGTATCTGGCGTTTACGGATAGACGCATGGTGTGTTCCCGCTGGAAAGTGCCGAGAGAGGCGTTGATGTTGAATGCCGGACACCGGAACATTTTACGCTTGAGATTGTCGCTTACGGTGGGCAAAGCCCGCTTGCTCCAATCCCGCGGCGAGGGCGGCAAACCCTTGCAGAGCGGATATACTTTTTCAAAGTTGCTCTGTTCTATGTCTTTGTCTTCGGGATTATTCAACCCGCCTGTTTGTAGTGAGTTGAAGACTGTGCGCTTCCGGGCGGCACGGACAGTTCAGATGTATTAAAACACGCCGGCCGGAATACGTCAACGGGAGTGCTGTTTTTTATGGCTATTTTTTCCGCAGAAAGGCCCCGGTTACGGAGTTCGGGTCGCACATCAGTTCTTCCGGCGTGCCGCTTGAAATGATCAGACCGCCGTTTTCCCCGCCGCCCGGCCCCAGATCTATGACGTAATCCGCTCCGGAAATCATATCGGCATTGTGCTCGATCACCACGACTGATGCCCCGCGTTCCACCAGCCCGTGCAGGACGCTGATGAGTTTCCCGACCTCGTGCATGTGCAGGCCGGTTGTCGGCTCGTCCAGAATATACATGGTTCCCGGAAGGCTGCGTTTTCCGAGTTCGCGGGAAATTTTGACGCGCTGGGCTTCGCCTCCGGACAGGGTGGGAGCCGGCTGACCCAAGCGCAGATATTCCAGACCGACTTCCTCCAGCATGGCCAGACGCCGTTCCAGAGCCGGGTGATTGCCGAAAAAATCGCGGGCCTGCTGCACGGTCAGATCCAGCACTTCAGCGATGTTCAGGTCCTTGTACCGGACTTCCAGAGTCTCGTGATTGTAGCGTTTGCCGCCGCAGACGTCGCACTGCACAAACACGTCGGGGAGAAAATGCATTTCTATGCGGATCTGTCCGTCCCCGTTGCAGGGCTCGCAACGTCCGCCTTTGACGTTGAACGAGAAGCGTCCGGGGCCGTAGCCGCGTTTTTTCGCGTCCGGACTGCTTGCGAAGATGTCGCGTATTTCGTCGAAAATTTTGGTGTAGGTCGCCGGGTTGGAGCGCGGAGTGCGGCCGATGGGGGTCTGGTCGATGGCGACGATGCGCTCAATCGCTTCAATGCCCTCTATACCCCCGATGCTGCCCGGATTTTCCACCTTGATGCCGCGCGCCAGGGCCAGATGCTTATACAGCGTGTCCACCACCAGGGAACTTTTCCCCGAGCCGGAAACCCCCGTGACGCAGGTCAGGACGCCCAGCGGGACGCGGCAGTCCAGATCGCGCAGGTTGTTGGTCCGTATCTGTCTGAGGACCAGTTCTTTTCCGGGCTTGCGGCGTTCCTTGGGCAGAGGGGCGGCAAGATCCCCGCGCAGGTATTTGGCCGTCAGGGAATCCGGGTCCTGCAGCAGTTGCGGCACGGTACCCCGGAACACAAGTTCTCCGCCTTTTTCTCCCGAGCCCGGTCCCAGTTCCAGGACCGTGTCTGCTTCCCTTATGGTAGCTTCGTCGTGTTCGACGACCAGCACCGTGTTACCGCGCTGCTGCAGGTCTCTCAGGGTACGCAGCAGGCGGGCGTTGTCCCGCGGGTGCAGCCCGATGGACGGCTCGTCCAGCACATAGGTGACGCCGACAAGGCCGGAGCCGAGCTGCGAGGCCAGCCTGATGCGCTGGGCTTCGCCTCCGGAAAGAGTGGACATGCCCCGCCCCATGGCAAGATAGTCCAGACCGACGCGAACCATGAACAGCAGCCTGTGGTTCAATTCTTTCAGCAATGGTTCGGCCACAGGCGCCAACCGTTTGCCGAAGCTGCGCGAGGATATCCATTCCAGAGCGCGGGCGATGGAGAGCCGGCAGAAGTCCGTTATGGAAAGATCGTCCACCCGCACGGCGCGGGCCGCCTCATTAAGCCGCGCGCCCCCGCATTCCGGGCAGTCCGTTGTGCGGCGGTAGCGCGACAGCTCGTCGCGCCAGGCATCGCCGTACTGCATGCCCTTTTCCAGCAGGGCCACCACTCCGGGCCAAAGATCGGGATTGTCCGCGCCTTTGTCTTTGCCGCGTATGCGTACCGATCCGCCCATCCAGTTGCGGCGCAACGAACTTCCCGCCTCGCCGGCGCTTTTGCCGGGTTCCGATTCACCGAAAAAAAGAGCCGACAGCGCCTCCGGCTCGTATTCGGAAAGAGGAGTGGACGACGTCACGCGGAAGCGGCGGGTAAATGTCTGAAGTTCCGCTTTAAGACGCGCCTGGGCGCGAGGGGACTTCCAAGGCAGCAGGGCGCCGGCGTCAAGGGACAGGCCGCGGTTCGGGGCGATCAGGGCGGGTTCAAAGTATTCCACCGTGCCCAGGCCCAGACAACGCGGGCAGGCCCCCTGCGGACCGTTGAAAGAAAAAAGCTGCGGCGACAGCCGGGGCAGGCTCAGCCTGCATTCCGGGCAGGCCGACGATGTGGAATAGACGGTAATTTTTTCGCTTTCGCCTTCGTTTCCGGGCAGAAGGACCTGCATGTCGCCGCCGCCGTGACTCAGGGCAAGTTCCACGGATTCGGCCAGCCGTCCCCGTATGCCGGGTCGCATGGCCAGACGGTCTACGACAAGGTCTATGTTGTGCTTTTTCTTTTTGTCCAGAGCGGGCACATCGTCGAGCCCGTAAATTTCGCCGTTGATGCGTACCCTGACGAAGCCTTGGGCGCGCAGTTTTTTGAAGCGGTCCTGGTGTGTGCCTTTCTGCATCAGGCTCAGGGGCGCGAGGATGATGCAGCGTGTGCCCTCGTCCAGAGAGAGGATGTCGCCTATGATCTCGTCGATGCTTTGCGCCGCTATGGGTCTGCCGCAGCGCGGGCAGTACATTTTTCCCAGGCGGGCGAAAAAAACGCGTAAAAAGTCGTAGACTTCGGTCACTGTCCCCACGGTGGAGCGGGGGTTGCGTGTGGATGCCTGCTGCTCCATGGAGATTGCCGGGGAAAGCCCCTCGATTTTATCGACGTCCGGCTTGTCCATCTGGGGCAGGAACTGTCTGGCGTAGGCCGACAGAGATTCCACATAGCGGCGTTGGCCTTCGGCGTAAATCAGGTCGAAAGCCAAGGTAGATTTGCCCGACCCGGAAGGGCCGCAGATGACGACCAGTTTGTCGCGCGGAATGTCCAGATTGAGATTTTTGAGGTTGTGCTGGCGGGCGCCCTCAATATGAATCGTGCGCGCGTTGCCTGCCTCGGCCCTGTCGCTGCTTTCGGCGTAAACAGTTATGTCGGGCATGAAAGATCCTTCGTCTTAAGGCCATTTGATTTTGAGACGCTCCCTTCGGCGCTTAACGGCGAAACGCAGTTTCGCCTACGCATGCGGGACGGGCGGCGGATACCCGCCGCCGGAGCATTGTACAATTTTATTTGCAAAATGCTCTGAGGGAATATGCGTATGGGGCGGAAGTATAGCGCCGGCTTGGGAAAAGGCAAGGGTGAATTCCGGCATATATCGGTTAACTATATGATATTATTATATATTACATAACAGAAAGGGGCAAAAATCCAGGGCTGCCCTGCTGAAGCGGCCATCCGCTTCATGCAGGACCAGAGGCGCTTCGACGCGTAGAGGGGGGAGTGCGGCATGCGCCGGCGCGGCCTCAAGAAGCAGCCGTTTTGCCGCATCGCCCGCGCGCGGGCACAGCGGGAGCATGCGTAAAGGGGTCAGGGCGGCGCGTTTCAGGGCCGCCGTCAAATCCGGCAGCCGCGCCGCCGGATAGATGATGCTCAGGCGGCCCGTTTCCTTCAGGGCTGCGGCGGCCGCCTTGCAAAAAATATCCGGAGTGTCGTTTTCTTCGAACAGGGCCGTCCTGCGCGCCGCGTCCGCGGGCAGCCGCCCCTTGCCGCGTTGCCTGTAGGGAGGGTTGGCCGTGACCACGTCAAAGGAATGAGCCGTCAGGCAATACGGATGTTCCTTGTTCGTCCCGCCTGTTGCCGTGCATTCCGGCGCAGGGGCGAAGAGTCGCCGGTCGGCCAGATCGGCACGGACGATGCGGAAGGCATGGGAAAAGCCCAGCCGGGCGGCGTTCAGCGCGGCGGCCTCAGCTTGCTCAGGCAGTATTTCAACGCCCGCGGCCTTTATTGACGGGTTCAGGCATAGGGCGGCAAGGGCGGTGACCCCGCAGCCCGTGCCCAGATCCAGAAGGCGCAGGCAGGAACCCGGGTCCGCGAAAGAGGCAGGGTACAGCGCTTCCGAGGAAAAACGGAAGGAACCGGGCGGCTGTATAAGCCCGCGCGGGAAAAAGGCCCTGGCCGCCGCGATGTTTTCATCCATATCTCCGGCTTCATTCCTGCGGACATGATCCGTCATCTGCGCCGTCCTTTGCGGAGGCGACTTTTTGCTTGCCCCCGGTGAATGATTCCTGTTAATAATAGGACATGTTTACTGCAACTGCGGCTTATCCCGGCTTTGCCGGCGACCCCGTGAACGTCGAACGCATCAGGGTGACTCGTTATAGCGCTGAAGAGGTGATCAAACAATTCCTCAGTCTCTATACCTGTATGAATTTTGAGACGGAACTGGCGGACATGGGCATCGGGCGCCTGCGTTTTTTCATGCGCAGGAAAGCCTTGCGGGAATTTACGGCCTTGTTTATAGCCTTGTGGTATCTGGCTCTGCAAAAATCGTTTCCGCAGGACGCCGCGAATTTTTTTTCCATATTTCGCGAAAGCGCGGCCATGCTCAACAACGGCAGCCGTGAGGCGGCAAAACTGGGCCCGCGCGTGGACGCCTATATGGAACAGGTGCAACGCAAAAAAGACGCCGATTTCCTTCCTGTCGCGGAATACATGGCCCGCAGTCTGGTCCTGAAGACACGTGATTTTGCGCGCTTGCGGCTGAAGCTTTCACTGCGCATAAGAAATCTGTATATGCTGATTTTCGACAAGCTGGTGTGATTTGCCGGTTATCTGTTTCTGCAACGGCAACACAGCCTGGGGCGGCGGCGAAGCCTGGCACCTGAACGCCGCCCGTTCTCTGGCGGAACGCGGTTTGCGCGTGCTTCTGCTCTGCCGCCCGGAAAGCGCGTTGCACAAGCGCGCCCGGCATGAAAAAAACATAGAGGTTTACGGGCTCGCGCCCGGTCGGCTGTCCTTTCTCAATCCACTTTATTTGTTGCGTCTGACCCGCTTTCTGCGGGAGCGCAAGGTCGGCGCCCTGATCATGAACCTGCCTTCGGATTTGAAGGCCGCCGGTCCCGCCGCCGGGCGGGCCGGAGTGAAATATGTGATCTACCGCCGGGGCAGCGATCTGCCGGTGCGCGATTCCCTGTTCAACCGTATGCTGTACGGGCGGGTGATAACTCGGCTGATCGTCAATTCCGAGGCCACATTGCGCAGTGTTTTGGCGCGCAATCCCAAGCTCATAGACCCCGGGCGCGTTGCCGTGCTGCCCAACGGCATAGATCGCGCGGCCTTTGACGCGGCGCTGAACAAAGCCTTGGCGGAGCGGACGGCGCGCGGCGGAACATCCTTCGGCATGGGCGATCAGGGTGGAGAGGGCGCGCGGCCCTTTGTCCTCGGCAACGCGGGCCGGTTGCACCGGCAGAAAGGCCAGCATTTTTTGCTGCATCTTGCGCGCAGACTGAAAAACGCCTCTTTTCCCTTTCGCCTGATCATCGCGGGCGAGGGCAGCCGTGAAACCGAGCTGAAAAGGCTGGCCGTGGACCTTGATGTGGAAAAGGAAGTTTTTTTTGCCGGATTCATGGAAAACCTTGCCCCCTTTTGGGCGGAAACGGATCTTTTTATCCTCAGTTCGCTGTGGGAAGGTTTCGGGAGCGTCATCCTGGAAGCCGGTCTGGCGCAAAAGCCGGTTTTCGCGTTCAGGGTCAGCAATCTGCCGGAACTCATAATTGACGGAGAAAACGGCAAGCTCTTTCCCCTGCCCCCGGAAAACGCGGCTTCGGCGGATGCAGGCGCAGTGCCGGATGCAGTGGCGCGCGCCGTGATCGAAGCGGCCGGCAACCCGGAAGAACTTCGGCGCATGGGTCGCCGGGGCAGGGAGCTTGCCCTGAACTATTCGCAGGACGCCTGCATGGATGCCCTGCTGCGGCTTTTGCCGGATTTGTATGCGCCGCCCGCCCGTTGCCGCCGCGCCGAAAGCGGAGTATACTCGGCATAAGCGTCGGGTGCGGGATTCTTAATGTCCTATTTTCGCCGTATACACAGTCTGGAAAAGTTTTCGGAAATACTTTCGCGCGAACAGCGCTGGCTCATAGTCATCAACGCCGATCCGGACGCCATGGCCTCCGCGCTCGCGTTGAAGAATATTCTCAGCCGCAGGGTACAGGTCGCGGAAATCGCCAAAATCAACACCTTGTCGCGTCCGGACAATCTGGCCATGGTGCGCTATACCCGCCTGCGCATGACGGATTTCGCCGAATGCCCTCCCGGCGCTTTCGACCATTACGCCCTGACGGATTCCCAGCCCGACCATCATCCGATCTTCAAGCGGATACCCTTCAGCCTTCTGCTGGACCATCATCCCCTGTCCGCGGCGCCCCCCGACATTCCCTTTGTGGAAATCAGGCCCGAATACGGGGCCACAAGCACCCTGCTTACGGAATTTCTATACAATCTGAACATCCGTCCGGGCAAATATCTGGCGACGGCCCTGCAGTTCGGCATCAAGACCGATACGGACAATTTCGGCAGGCACTTTTGCGATGTGGATATGCGCGCTTTCCATTACCTGAGCCGCTTTTCCGATTCCAACCTGCTGGCGCGCATATCCCGTAGCGAGTTTCACGAGCGCAGGCTGAATTTTTTCGCCAGAGCGTGCACCGGCCTGCGCTCGGTCGGGGTTTCAGGACGCCATGCGCACGTCGGCAAGGTGGATACGCCGGATATTCTGGTGAATATTGCGGATTTTTTTATGCGCGTGTATGAGATCCGCTGGACAGCGGTGAGCGGGCGATACGGCGATATGCTGGTGATAATTTTTCGCGGTGACGGCGTTTCGCGTGATATGGGCGCTCTGGCGGTGCGGGCGTTCGGGGAACTCGGCTCGGCGGGCGGGCACAAGGCCATGGCAAGGGCGGAGATCCCCGCAACGGCCGCCGGCACGGAAGAAGCGGCGGCATTCATCCGCAAACGGCTGTTCAGACACGGGCCGAGGCAGACCAAACAGTCACCGGCGCGCGGGACGGCAGCATCAAAGGGCAATCAGTCGGTATTGCCTTAGAGGGTGTTTAGGTAAGTATGCAATGGTTTGCAGCAAATTGAGAATTTTGGAAGCCCATACTTTATAAACTTCATTGATTTCAAATAGTTATAATCTCAAGACGACAGCATCCTGAATGCTCAAATTAAAACAGCAAGGAGCATTGTTATGACAGCATCCATAACTTGGCACGGCCACGCGACTTTTCAGATAACCGCGCCGGAATGTAATATCCTGATCGACCCTTTTTTTACAGGCAATCCCGCGGCGCGTACGGCGGCCGAGGATATAGAAAAGCCGGATCTGGTTCTGGTCACGCATCTTCACAGCGACCACGCAGGCGATGCCGTCGGAATCTGTAAAAGGACCGGGGCCGCGCTCGGCGGTATAGTGGGTCTGGTGGAAGTTCTGCAGAGCCGGGGAGTGCCGGCCGCGCAGATCATCAACGGCATCGGATTCAACATCGGCGGGACGATTCACATACGCGGCGCGGCAATTACCATGACCGAGGCCTTTCATACCAGTGAGGCCGGGGCTCCGGCCGGGTATATAATCCGCCTGGCCGACGGCTACACGATTTATCATGCGGGCGATACCGGGATTTTTGCCGGCATGGCCGTCTGGGGCGAACTTTTTGCCGTGGATCTGGCCCTGCTTCCGGCCGGCGGTCTGTTCACCATGGACGGCAGACAGGCGGCGCGGGCGGCGGCATTGCTCAAGACCCGTTTCGCGACACCCATGCATTGGGGCACATTCCCTGTTCTGGCGCAGGATACTGCGGAATTTGAAAGCGAGCTTGCCGCCCGCGCGCCCGGATGCCGCCTGTTCCGCATGGAACCGGGGCAGACAGCGCCTCTGCTGCGAATTTAACACACTTTTTGAGCATTTCAAAATCGAGGAGAGGAAAAAATGGACGTCAACGTGCAGTGGCTTTTGGAAAAACGCGGGAAAAACGCGGTACATGCACTGGAAAAAAACGGTTTCGCCGCCGTCTGGTCCGCAAAGCGTGAAGACGCGGTAAAACATGTGCTCGGTCTGATTCCGGACAAGGCGTCCGTCGGACTGGGCGGTTCCGTAAGCGTGCGGCAGTTGGGGCTGGTGGAAGAACTGGAACGCAGGAACTGTACGCTTCTTGACCATTCCAAAAAGGAATTGAGCCCGGAGCAACGTCATGAGATGCGGCGCAGGCAGCTCACTGCCGATGTTTTTCTGTGCAGTTCAAACGCCGTCACCCTGGACGGCGAACTGGTGAATGTGGACGGCACCGGCAACCGGGTGGCGGCCATGATGTTCGGTCCCGGCAAAGTTATCGTCGTCATCGGGGCAAACAAGATCGTAAAAAATATCGAAGAAGCCCGCGAACGGATCAAATCCCTTGCCGCACCTCTGAACAACAAGCGTTTGAGCTACGACAATCCCTGCGTTCAGGCCGGAAGATGCCTTGACTGCCGCAGCAAAAGCCGTATCTGTAATCTGACCGCTATTATCCACAGGCGTCCGCCCTTTACGGATATTCACACGGTCGTCATAGGCGAGGAACTTGGTTACTGATAAAAGACTTGTGGAGAGATATATATATGTTTTTTGAGAGCGAGGGGCTGGATCATCAGGGATACTGTTTCCGCCCGCCCAGCGAGGCGTACAGCATCCTTTTTCAGGCCACCCTCGGATGTTCACACAATAAATGCACTTTTTGCAACGCTTTCAAATACAAGCGTTTTGCCATCAAGGATATGGGCATCTGGGAAAAGGACATGGCCTTTGCGGAAAAATACTGCAAAAGGCAAAAACGCCTTTTCGTTATGGACGGAGATGCCCTGATAATGCCCATGCGCAAATGGGAATGGCTGCTCGGCAACATCAGGCAGCGCCTGCCCTGGGTGGAACGCGTCGCCGTATACGGCAACGCCAAGGGCGTTGCCCTGAAAAGCGACGAGGAACTCGCCCGCCTGCGCGGGATGGGTCTGTCCCTGATCTATTACGGCATTGAAAGCGGGCATCCGGACGTACTCAAGGATATACGCAAGGGCGCCGACCCGGAGAAACTTGTCGAACAGGCGCGGCGTCTGAAAAAAGCCGGTTTCGCCCTTTCCGTCACCGTGATTCTGGGGCTGGCCGGCAGGGAAAAGGAAAAAAGTTACGGGCACGCCGTGGAAACCGGGCGCGTGCTCAGCGCCGTCGATCCTGACTACGTCGGCGCCCTGTCGCTGATGCTTGCCGAAGACGCCCCGATCTACGAGCGGGTGCGGAGCGGCGAACTTGTTCTACCGGAAGGCGTTGATTTCGTGCAGGAACTGGGCCTGATGTTTGCGCACACGCAGCTCAGCAACGGCTGGTTCATGGCCAATCACGCCAGCAATTATCTGACGATCAAAGCCCATCTGCCTGAGGATCGCGAGCCGACCATGCGCCGTATCGCGGCGGCTCTGAACGGCCGCATCGCCTTGCGCGACGAATGGATGCGGGCCTTATAGAGGCGCTTTGGGGGCATGGGCGAAAGTTGCTTTTGCCGTTATAGGACCATCCATGCGTTGTGCAACTTATGAAGCTGGTCTATAGACACGCGCGTGGGTTTCGCCGTTTGATATCCGCTGATTAGGCGGCCTGCGGTCAGATTTCCGTGCAGAAATTGTAAATATCGGAGAGAAAGTCTCGAAGTAAATTGCTTTCAGGTTGCGTTGCCCGGATGGTGGAACAGGTAGACACAAGGGACTTAAAATCCCTCGGCCGAAAGGCTGTGCGGGTTCGACCCCCGCTCCGGGTACCAAGTTACAACAAGAAAAAACGGCAATCCCTGAAAAGAGGGCGCCCGCCTGATTCAACTCTGGAATCGGCGGATCAGCTCCCCTGCGCGTCTGGTCAGGTCGGGCAGGTCCGGCTTGGAAACCTGATCGTCCGCCCCGGCCTTGATCCCTTTTGCATGCACCACATCCGAGATCAACGAGGAAAACAGAATTACAGGTACCTTGGCAAAAGCCGCTTCGGACTTGATGCGGACGGTCAGCGCATGCCCGTCCATTTCGGGCATTTCGATGTCGGAAATGACAAGGTTGACGAACTCGGTGACAGGCACCCCCTTTTTCGCGGCCTCGTTCCGCCATGCCTGGAGTTGATCCCACGCCTCGCGCCCGCAGGTGGTCCGGGTTACGGAGTAATGCGCCTGCTCCAGGCAGTGTGCCAGAGTCTTGCGTACGGACGGCGAATCGTCGGCTATGAGCACATGCAGACCCTGGCCGCCTTCCCGTTCCACTTGATCCACCTTGCTTTCCAAGCCGGCGGCCGGATCCATGGCCGCAATGATGTATTCCATGTCCAGCAGGAAAACTATGCGGTCTCCGAAACGCACGACTCCGGTTATGGAATCCCGGCTGAAGGCCTGCAAATACTTGCCCGGAGGCTCGACTTGACTCCATGTCATGCGGTGGATGCGCGTGACTCCTGAAACCACAAAAGCGGTGACGACATGGGAAAATTCGGAAACTATGACCTTGTGGGAATCCGATGACCTGACCTTTTTGCCGAGCCAGAGGCCCAGATCCACCAAAGGCAGAACTTTGCCGCGCAGGTTGAAGGTGCCCAGCGCCGCCTCATGATGCTTGCCCGGCATGCCGGTCACCGGCGGCCGGCGGATGATTTCCAGCACCTTGGCTACGTTCATTCCATAATAACTGCGGTATGCCTGACCTTCGTCGAGTTTCTCGTCTATGTAGAACTCTATTATTTCAAGATCGTTGCCGCCCGACTCATCCCGGCTGCCCATAATACCGTCCTTTTCGGCTTCGGTGCATATCTGCTCGGATTTCCGCATGGCAATCCGAACATCGGCCGTCAGGCCGGCACGCCGCAAAGCAGCGTGCGCCGGCGGAAAAGCACTTTTTTTCTGCCGGCGCTCTGTGCGCTGAAAAGTCTGCTTTTCAAAGCCCACAGCAATAAGATATATCCGTCTATGCTCTTTTTCAACCCGCAGCCGCGTGATCCGGCCGAAAAGGCGTCAAAAAACTTGAACTCCATCGTCCCCGCAACGCCTGATCGCCGCGTCAACCGTAAGAACGGTTCAAATACTTGCACTGCCCGAATACGCAACCGTCCTGCCCGTCCGGCAGTTTATATGGATAATCTGCTTAAATAACAAGGATAAAATTTCCAACAGGCTTGCTGCGCCCCTTCGGCACACGAATTGCATTATATAAAGCACTCCAATTTTGCAAGCAGAGATGGGGCGGAAACGGATGGTCCGGGTCCGCCCCATCTCTGCTCCCGCTCCCCGCCTCTCTCCAAATTTATTCTCCCTGTAAGCGCAAAGCGTGTTCAGATTTTTATACGGCGCAAGGCACTGAACGGATACCGAAAAAATTTTCCCCGTACCCTGGTTTTTTTATTGACTTTGAATTTCGTTATCGTTTACAGGGACTCGGTCGCCTGCACCGGGCTGACTGCGCAGCAGAGCCTTCTTTGAAAACGGAGTGTCGTTTCAGGGCGGCAGGTGTTTCTCAATTGTCCGGTTCCGGCCGGGGCGGAAAACAAAATGGAAAAATATAACAAAACATCATTGACAGGCTCCCCGGCAAGCCCTATAGATTCTCCACTACATCGGATACCTGCCTCACATCCTTTGCGCAAAGAGCGGGAAGCGCAGGGCGATGATTCCTGAACAGGCGCAATACCCGCTTGGGTTCACAACACCGTATTACGGCTGAAACGCCCTATACAGGCGGCTGGTCCGCGTAATCCTGAAAACGCGAGGATAGATTCATGGCAAAAGAAGGATCAGTGGCCCCGAAAGAACGGGTCAACATCGTCTATAAGCCGGCCACCGGAGACAATCAAGCGGACGTGGAACTGCCGCTCAAGCTCATGGTCGTCGGCGACTTCACCCGCAGGCCTGATGACCGGCCTGTGGAAGATCGCGCGCCGGTGTCCGTCGACAAGGACAATTTCGACGATGTGCTCAAAGCCCAGGACGTTGCCTTGGATATCAACGTGGACAACAAGCTGACGGAAGAAAAGGGCGTTTCCATGCCCGTCAAGCTCGCTTTCCGCAGTATCAAGGATTTTGAACCGGACGCCGTGGCGGCCCAGGTTCCTGAACTCGCGGAACTGCTCCGTCTGCGCGAATCCCTGAAGGCCCTCAAGGGACCTTTGTCCAATATTCCGGATTTTCGAAAAAAAGTTCAGGAAGTCGTTAAAGATGATGCGGCCAGAGCGCAGCTTCTCAGCGCGCTCGGCATTGACGAACAGGGTAAATAACCAAAGTCCGTGAGGCGTTGCCTATGTCGCAGGAACAGGCTGAAAATACTCAAAGCGTTGCCGAAGCTCCCAACCTTCTGGACGAAATCATTGAAGCTTCCAAGCTCAAGCCGGCGGACGAGGGCTATTCCGTCACACGCGCGGGTTTGCAGGCTTTTCTGAAAGAAATCGTCGCCGTCAAGCCGGAAGCCAAAATTTCTCCGAACCTTGTGGACGACATGATAGCCGAACTGGACAGCAAGATCTCCGTTCAGGTAAACACCATCATGCACAACGAGGAATTCAGGAAGCTGGAATCATCATGGCGTTCGCTGAAGTACCTTGTGGACAAGACGGATTTCCGGCAGAACAATAAAATAGAAATACTGAATGTTTCCAAGGAAGACCTGCTGGCCGATTTTGAAGACTCCCCTGAAGTGGTGAAATCGGGCCTGTACAAGCACGTGTACACGGCTGAATACGGACAGTTCGGCGGACAGCCTGTGGGCGCGGTCATCGCCGACTATGACTTCGGCCCCGGTCCGCAGGATATAAAGTTGCTCCAGTACGCGGCCTCCGTATCCACCATGGCCCACGCCCCTTTTATCGCGGCGGCGGATAAAAGCTTTTTCGGTCTGGACTCTTGGGAAGGCCTGCCCAATCTGAAAGATCTGCATAGTATTTTTGAAGGTCCGCTCTACGCCAAATGGCGCGCCTTCCGGCAGTCCGACGATGCGCGCTCCGTGGGCCTTACCCTGCCGAAATTTTTGCTGCGCCTGCCCTACGGTGAAGAAACCGTGCCGGCCAAAAGCTTCAATTTCACCGAAGACGCGGACCGGACGGATGATTTTTGCTGGGGCAACGCCGCCTTCGCCCTGGCCGCCCGCATGACGGACTCTTTCGCCAAGTACCGTTGGTGCACCAACATTATCGGCCCGCAGGGCGGCGGCGCTGTGGAAGATCTGCCCCTGTATAATTTTGAGTCCATGGGTCAGACCCAGACCAAAATACCGACGCAGGTGCTGATTTCCGAACGCCGGGAATACGAACTGTCCGAAGAGGGTTTTATAGCCCTGACCATGCGCAAGGGGTCGGACAACGCGGCGTTCTTCTCCGCCAATTCCTGTCAGGCTCCGAAAATCTTCCCGAATACCCCGGAAGGCAAAGAGGCCGAAACCAATTTCCGCCTCTCCACTCAACTGCCCTACATGATGATCATGGATCGGCTGGCTCACTATATCAAAGTCATCCAGCGCGAAAACATCGGCACATGGAAAGAGCGCGGGGATCTGCAAAACGCGCTGAACAAGTGGCTCAGTCAGTATGTGACGGAAATGGACAACCCCGACCCCGTCACCCGCAGCAAACGCCCCCTGCGCATGGCGAGCATAGAAGTGAACGATGTCGCAGGTGAGCCCGGCTGGTATTCCGTAACCCTGAAAGCCCGTCCCCATTTCAAATATATGGGAGCGAACTTTACATTGTCTCTGGTGGGAAAACTCGATAAAGAGTAAATAAACCTCAAACGGAATAATTTTAAAGGAGATGCATCATGGCTCTTACAGCGTATCTGGCAGTTAAAGGCAAAAGTCAGGGAGAGATCAAAGGCGATTGCCCTCAGGGCGGGGATAAAAAGGATAAAATCCTTGTCTACGCCATTGATCATGCAGTTGAGATCCCCAAGGACACGCATACCGGCCTGCCGACCGGGCAGCGCATTCATCACCCCTTCACCATAACCAAACACAAGGACAATGCCAGTCCCAAGCTTTTCAAGGCCTGCTGCACCGGGGAACAGTGCGAAGTGACCCTCGACCAGTACCGCGTCAAACCGGACGGCACGGAGGAAAAATACTTCACCGTCAAACTTGAGGAAGCCATTGTTGTGACCACGCGGGAATACACCCCCCTCACCTTCCTGCCGGACAACAAGCCTTACAGCGACATTGAAGAGATTTCCTTCACCTATTCCAAGATCACCTGGACCTACAACGACGGCAACATCGAATACGTGGACAGCTGGAAGGCGTAATTCCTTCCGGCCGAATGCGTTACTGTGATAAAACGGGGAGAATTTCTCCCCGTTTTATTGCCGACCGACATTGAAAGTCTGCCCGCTCAACGGCGCTTCACCTGCAAATTTCCGTGCTTTTACGGAGGGACATGACCATGATCGGCGTGGACGTCAAAAAACTGCTGGAAAAATGCAATTCCTTCTGCACACGGGCATTGTATGATGCGGCCGGGTTGGCCGTCGGAAGAACGCACTATGAAGTCGCAGCCGAGCATTTTCTGCTTAAATGCCTGGAGAGCAAGGATGCGGATGCTGCCCTGCTGCTTGACCGCTACGGCGTGGATCGGGCAGCGGCGATCCGGGAGTTCACGCGGGCGTTGGACGCTTTCAAGAGCGGCAATTCCGCCCGCCCGGGATTTTCCCCTCCGCTGATTGAACTTCTGGAAGCGGCCTGGATACTGGCTTCCGTGGACATGAAGCAGACGAGCATCCGGTCCGGGGCGGTACTGCTGGCCTATGTCCGTCAGCCCGCCTATTATGCCCGGAGCGCGCAGGCGCCGACTTTCGCGGAAATCAACCGCGACGAGGCGACGCGCAACTTTTTCATGCTCACCGGGGCATCCTGCGAAAACGCGCCGGACGCGGGCGCGGAGCAGGCGGGCGAGGGGATTGCCGGGGAAGCCGACGGAGCGCAGGGGTTTACCGCCCAATACTGCGAAGATTTCACCGCCAAGGCGCGCGCGGGCAAAATTGACACCGTTTTCGGGCGTGACGCGGAAATCCGCAGCATCCTGACCATTCTCTCCCGGCGACGCAAAAACAACCCCATTCTCGTGGGTGAGCCGGGCGTGGGCAAAACCGCCGTGATTGAAGGCCTTGCCAAGCGCATCGTGGAAGGGGACGTGCCGGAAAGTCTTACCGGGGTCGCCCTGCTGTCCTTGGACATGGGGCTGCTTGAAGCCGGGGCGGGCATGAAAGGCGAATTTGAACGTCGGCTCAAGGGCGTGATTGATGAAATCAAAGGCAGCGCCAAACCCATCATCCTTTTCATCGACGAAGCGCATATGCTGGTCGGCGCGGGCGGTCAGGCAGGCGGTTCGGACGCGGCCAACCTGCTTAAGCCCGCCCTTGCGCGCGGCGAACTGCGTACCTGCGCCGCAACCACCTGGAAAGAATACAAAAAATACTTTGAAAAAGACCCCGCCCTCGCCCGCCGCTTCCAGCTCGTTTCTCTGGATGAGCCGGACGCGCGCACGGCGGGGCTGATTCTGCGCGGTCTGCGCGCCGGATACGAAGCCGCCCATTCCGTGCTGATCCGCGACGATGCCGTGACCGCAGCCGTGGAAATGGCGCAGCGCTTCATTACCGGGCGCTTTTTGCCCGACAAGGCCATAGACCTCATGGATACCGCCTGCGCCAAGGTCAAAATGAGTCTCAGCGTCAAGCCCGCCGTCCTTGAAGACACGGAACGCGCCGTACTGGCCGCGGAGCGCGAATTGGAAGCCCTGGAACGAGATCAGGCCAACGGTTCCCCCGTGGATGAGGAAAAAATCCGGAGCCTGCGCGAGGACATCACCGCCCTGAACGAAAAGGCGGCGGCATTGACCGAACGCTGGAACAAAGAGCGCGAAGCCGCCCGAACGCTGATCGCTGCGCGTGCGACCTATGACGATGCCCTGAAGACGACGCCGGACGGCCCGGATACCTTGCCGGATGCGCCGGGTTCTCAGGATGCGCCGAAGGCTCAGGATACGCCGGACGCGCCGGGAACCCAAGGTGCGCCGGACCGGTCGGATACGCAGAGGATGCCGGAGACTCAGGATGCGCCGAAGATCCCGGTTGCGCCGGATACGGTTGCGTTGAAGGCTGCTCTTGACGGCGCGGCGGTTGCCCTGAAAGCGGCCGAAGACGGCGATGCTCTGGTCAGCGTCGAGGTCACGCCGGATGTTGTGGCTCAGGTGGTGTCGGACTGGACGGGCATACCCGTGGGCAAGGTGGCCCGTGAAGAGGCAAATCTGATTGCGGAACTTGATGCGCACCTGGAAGAGCGCATCAAGGGACAGGACGAGGCGGTGGCTGCGGTATGCAAGGTCATCAAGGCGAGCAAGGCCGGGTTGCGCGCGCCGGCCGCGCCCCTCGGGGTCTTCCTGCTTGTCGGGCCTTCCGGGGTAGGCAAGACCGAAACAGGTCTGGCCCTTGCGGATTTGCTCTTCGGCGACGAGGAAAGCGTCATCAGCATCAATATGAGCGAGTTTCAGGAGCGTTTTACGGTTTCCCGGCTTGTGGGTTCCCCTCCGGGCTATGTCGGTTACGGCGAAGGCGGGTTGCTCACGGAGGCGGTACGCCGCCGCCCTTACAGCGTCATCCTTCTGGACGAGGCGGAAAAGGCGCATCCCGACGTGATGAACCTGTTCTACCAGGTTTTCGACAAGGGCGTGCTGACGGACGGGGAAGGCAAAACAGTCAGTTTCTCCGAAACGGTTATTATGCTGACTTCCAATCTGGCATCGGAAAAGATACTTGAGGCGACGGGACGGGAAACACCCACGCACGGCGAAGAACTCAACACCCTGATATGGCCGGATCTATGCGCGCACTTCAAGCCTGCCCTGCTGGCGCGCATGACCATAGTGCCCTATATCGGTCTGGACGCCGCGGCATTGGAACGCATCACCCGCATGAAGCTTGACGCCCTGGGCGAACGACTGCTGCGGAACAACAAGATCACCCTGCACTATGCCGATACCCTGGTTGCAACCATTGTCGCCCGCTGCAGCGAGGTGGAAACCGGCGCGCGCAACATTGATCATATCCTGTCGGCGAATGTGCTTCCGCAACTTGCCCAGACCATACTCGAAAAAATGTCCGGAGAGGATGTCATGCCGCCCGTGCTGGAACTGGATGTGGACGAGAGCGGCGGGTTCTCCATGCATTTCGGGGACGGAGGCAAAAAAGGGGGCGAAGGCAAAGAAGGGGACGGAAGCAAAAAAACCGACGAGGAAGTGAAAAAAAACGGCCGGCGTCGCAAGGCGGCCAATGCTGTCCCGCCGGTCGGGGCGGCATAGGCAGCGCAAGCGCAGACTGGGGCATAGAGCAGATCAACTTCGAAAAAGTGTATCTGCTCTGCAGGGATTTGCCTACAAACCCCTGCCGTGAGATGGTTGCAGGCGGACAAAGACTGCCGTAAGCAACCATCTCGGGCGTAAAATGCTAGAGTTGTTCAGACGACAGTACCCCCGGAAAAAATATGCCGCCTTTCTGCGGCTCCTAAAGCAATTTGATCTTGAGACGCCTCCTCAGGCGTTTAACGGTGAAAGCAAGTTTCGCCTACGCCTGCGGGGCGGGCGGCGGCGCTTCGCGCTACGCCGCCTGAACATTTTCGACTTTGAAATGCCCGTATGCGTTTTCGACGACCTTTCTTCATTCGGCTACCCTTGCTCCGGCTTGTCCGAACATGGCTCGTCCGTACACTGTAGCAGGGCAATCGAATGAAAAACGATAACAGTTTGAAATAACAAGATTTTTTAAATCAGCATCCCGAAAATTTATCTTGATATTTCAATATGTTGCCAGCTTCGCTTGATTGCCCTGTACACTGTAGTCCGAACACTGGACGAGAGCGGGCATTCACGATATATTCTTACTTGGTACGGAATAAAGTCGGACTACGGAGAAAAATAATGCGCACCTGCCTGCGACGTTGCCTGCCGGCGCTTCTTTTGTTCATAATCGCGGCACAGGGAGCCTCGGCCGCTCCCGTAAACCTCGAAGACATCAAGGGCATTGACGCATCGGGCCTGATCAACCTGATCGCCGTCGAAAAAGGCAAGGTCGTGGTCGTCAACATTTTCGCTTCCTGGTGTCCGCCCTGCAGGGAGGAAATTCCGGGACTGGTCAATCTGCGCAAGGATTTCCCCGCCGACCGGGTCACCTTTGTCGGCATTTCCGTGGACAAAGAACCCAAGGCCCTTTACGCATACATGGGCGAGATGCACGTCAATTACCCGGTGTTGCTGGCCGAGGGCGACTTTATGCAAAGGACGGGAGTGACCGCAGTGCCTCAGCTTCTGGTTTACGACACCAAGGGCGACTTGCAGATCAACCATCGCGGGCTGGTGCAGGAAGCCGCCCTCAGGACGGCGCTGAACAGCCTGTTGGAAAAAAAGCCCTGACGCCGTGGAAACGGTCCTGAGCAGCGCGCGGGTCGGGGACATGAAGGAAGTTCATGCCCTGCTCCTGAAGGCGGCGGACAAGGGGCGTCTTCTGCCCCGTTCCCTTGCTGACCTCTATCAGCACACCCGTGATTTTTATGTGTTGAAAGAGCCGGACGGACGTCCGGCCGGCTGTTGCGCCCTGTCCGTGGTCTGGGAAGATCTGGCGGAAATACGCTCGCTGTATGTGCGCGAGGACATGCGCAGACGCGGCGCAGGCAGCCTGCTGACCGAAGCCTGCATGAATGAGGCACAGGCCATGGGCGTGAGCCGTCTCTTTACCCTGACTTACGAAACGGCTTTTTTCACCCGTCTGGGTTTCAGTGAGGTGGACAAGGACGTCCTGCCCCAGAAAATATGGGCGGATTGCGTGCATTGCCCCAAATTCCCGGACGACTGTGACGAAACAGCCATGCTGCGCCGCTTGTGAATGAAGAAGCAGACGGGCGAGACGGAGAAATTGCTGGTGAAGCGCGGGTGTGAACTGTGCGAAGTGTTCGGCGCCGAGGCCGTTCAGGAGCGCGTGGCGCGGATGGCGGAACAAATCACGGCCGACTATGCCGGCAAAGACCTGGTGATGGTCTGCGTACTCAAGGGGGCGTTCATGTTTTTCGCAGACCTTGTGCGGCGCATCCCCCTGGACATGGAAACTGATTTCGTGCGCATCAAAAGCTACGGGTCGGGCAGTGCGCCTTCGAGCGGGGTTTTGCTGACCAAAGATGTGGAATGCAGCCTGGAAGGCAGGGATGTGCTGGTCGTCGAAGACATTGTTGACTGCGGCCTGAGCATGGATTTTCTGTTGCGCACATTCCGCGCGCGCGGGCCGAAATCGTTGCGTCTGGCCGCATTGATTGATAAGAAAGAACGTCGTTGCGTTGAAGTCAACGCCGATTATGCGGGCTTTGTCGTAGACGAAGGTTTTCTTGTAGGCTATGGATTGGACTATGCTGAACATTACAGGGCCGCGCCGGCGATTTTCCGGCTGAACCCCGAACACTGACCCGTTGCGCTCATGCTTGTCACCTGCCCCAGATGCGAAACCACCTTTTTCCTGCCGGATGAATTGTTCAAGCCGGGTAAAAAAGCGCGTTGTTCCAACTGCCACAACGTATTCCCTCTGTATGTGCAACCTGTCGTGCAGCCCGCGCCGGCGACGGAGGATCTTCCGCCGCTTCCGCCGGGAGGCCGGGAGGCCGGCGGACGCAAAGTCCGCTCCGGGAAGGCGTTGAGCGCCGTGTTCGCCCTGGCGGCTGCCGTGCTCCTGGTGCTTCTGGGCTACGGCGGCTATCTGGTGTACGGTGCCCTTTTTTCCGCTCCCGACGGCACGCCTCCGCAGGCCGCTTCCGGACCGGGCGGCAACGCGCAGGCGGACTATGAACGCCGCATCAACAGCATCGCCCTTGAGGAAATCCGTCAGTTCCACGTGAACAACGCCGCGGCGGGCAGGATCATGGTCATTCAGGGGCTGGCCGTGAACCGCTCCGACAGGGACAAAGACTATATCGCCGTGGAAGCCTGCCTCTTGGACCCGTCCAACAAGGTCCTGGCCAAAACGGAACAGCTCTGCGGGGTGCCGTTGACCCTTTTCCAGCTCCAGAGCCTCGGAGTGATGGAACTCAAGGAGGCCCTGAACAGCCGCGTGACCATCCTGACCAACAATACCAATGTCCCGCCGGGCGGCAAGACGCCCTTTGTCATAGTTTTCCCCTCCCCCCCAAAGGGCGTGCAGACCTTCGAGGTCCGTGTCATTGAGGCCCGCGATTCCCCCGTCCGCCGGCAGGACGGGCAGGCTTCGGACTGAACGGGCGTCCGTGGCCGGGCTCCGTGAACAATACCTGTGCTCCGCCTGCGGCACACGTCTTACCCAATGGCGGGGGCGCTGTCCCGAATGCGGGGAATGGAACAGTCTTGCCCCCGTGCAGGTCCGTAGCGGGGGCGGTCGCGCGCGCGGCAGGCAGGCACGCCCGGAAGCGGTTCTGCCCCTGTCTGAAGCGCCGGATACCGCCGGGGCCGTATTCAGCACCGGCACGGAAGCCTTGGACCGTGTTCTGGGTCAGGGCTTCGTGCCCGGTTCCTGCATGCTGCTCGGCGGCGAGCCGGGCATAGGCAAATCCACGTTGCTCCTGCAGGCAGCCGGAGCCGTGGCGGCTTCCGGCCGGCGCGCGGTCTACCTTTCCGGTGAGGAATCCCTGTCCAGACTCCGGGCGCGGGCGGAGCGCCTGGGCCTGTTGCACGAAAAACTCTACGCCTTGTCCACGACCAGGCTGGAAGACCTGTATCCCCTGCTGGACAGCGAGCCTCCGGCCCTACTGATCATTGATTCCGTGCAGACACTGACAACGGCCGCGGCGGACGGGCTGCCCGGCAACGTAAGCCAGGTGCGGGCCGTCGCGGCCGATCTGGCGGAGCGCTGCCGCAAATGCGACACCGCCGTGGTTCTTGTGGGCCATGTGACCAAGGACGGCAGTCTGGCCGGACCGCGTCTGCTGGAGCACATGGTGGACACGGTGATTTCCTTGGAAGGCGACCGGGGGCAGGAATTCCGCATCCTCCGGGTGCTGAAGAACCGTTTCGGACCGAACCAGGAGATGCTGATTTTTCGGATGCGGGAGCGCGGTCTGGATCCTGTGGAGGACCCGTCCACCGTTTTTCTCGGCGCGCGGGACGCTTCGCTTTCCGGGGCGGCCGTGGTCATGGCTCTGGACGGACGCAGACCTCTGGCCGTGGAAGTGCAGGCGCTGGTCACCCGCAGTTATCTGCCCGTACCGCGCCGCGCCGGCCTCGGTTTTGACGTGAACCGCCTGCATCTGTTGCTGGCCGTTCTGGAAAAACACCTTCGCCTGTCCTTTGCCCAGTCCGACATCTACGCCAAGGTCGGCGGAGGCATGAAACTCATGGAGCCGGGCATGGATGCCGCCCTGGTGGCCGCCGTGCTTTCTTCGTACTATGATGTTCCTTTGCCGGAAAAAGCCGTGTTCTGGGGCGAAGTGGATCTTAACGGCCGCCTGCGCCCGGTGGAAGGACAAGACCTGCGGGAGCGCCAGGCCCTGCGCTTGGGCTATTCTCCTCTGGTACGGCCGCCGGGAGTCGCCGGAGAGGGGACAAGCCTCGGCGGCTTCGGCAGCGTCGCGCAGATGCGTCAGGCTTTTTTTGCCCGCAAGGGTTGACCGGGCGCCGCTGCCATACCGAATCTCTATCAGACCCCGACGCCTTTTTTCGGGCAGAAGGAGTCCGCCTCGCAGGACGCGCAGAGCGGGCGCCGGGCCTTGCAAATTTCGCGCCCGAAGCGGACCATGCGGTGATTGACGTTGCCCCATTCCTCCCGCGAGAAAAGGGCGGTCAACTCCTTTTCCGTGCGCGCCGGGTCGCGGGAAGAACAGAGGCCGAGACGAAAGGCGATGCGCCCCACATGCGTGTCCACCGCAAGCCCTTCATTGAGGCCGAAAGCTCCGTGAAGCACCACATTGGCCGTTTTGCGGCCCACGCCGGGCAGGGTGAGCAGGTTTTCAAGCGAAGCCGGAACCTGCCCTCCGTAAACTTCCAGTATGCGATGCGCCGCGCCGCGGACGGCGGCGGCCTTGTTGCGGTACAGGCCTACCGTGCGGATCAGGCCTTCAATTTCCTTCTGCGTCGCCCGCGCCGTCGCCTCCGGGCCGGGCAGACGGGCGAAAAGAGCCGGGGTCGCTTTGTTCACCTGTTCGTCCGTACACTGGGCGGAAAGAATAACCGCAACCAGCAATTCCCAGGGGTTGGACGCCCTGAGCAGACTACCGGCCTCGGGCATGCGCGCCCGGAGTATTTCGAGAATCGCCTCCGCGCGCCGGGCGGCCGAAGCGTTTTCCTTTTCCATAATCCCGAATTGGAGCGTTTTCAAAGTTAATCCCCTCTCAGGCGTTTGCCTGCAATCCCCCGCCGCGTGACCGCTGCAGGCGGGCTTTGCTCGCCGTAAGCAACTATCTCAAGCGTGAAATGCTGTAGAAAGGACATTTTGTCGTTTGTCAAGCAGAGGCTCTTGGTTTATAGTCTGTCCCGCCCCCCCTCCCCCGTCTTTCATCGGTAGAAAAATCTTGCATAAAAAGGGGATTGAAAGCATGGGAGCACTTTTTGTATACATAACGATGCCGGATGAAACAAGCGCCGAAACCCTTGCCCGTACCCTTGTCGGGGAACGGTTCTGCGCCGGCGTCAATATCATCCCCGGCCTGAAATCCGTTTACCGCTGGCAGGGCAAAATGGAAGAACACGGCGAGTGCGCATGCATTCTGAAGACAACCAACGAACGCTACGCGGCATTGGAAAAGCGCGCGCTTGAACTGCACCCGTATGAAACGCCGTGCATCGCGGCCCTGTCTCCGGCTCGCGTTTATCCTCCGTTTTTACGCTGGATCGACGAGGAAACAAGGAGCTGACTTTGTCCATATACATCACAGGCTCCTTGGCCTATGACCGGATCATGAATTTTTCCGGCAAATTCGAAGACTGCATACTCCCGAACCACATACACAACCTGAATGTTTCCTTTTTTATAGACAGACTGGAAGAAAAACCCGGAGGAAACGCCGGGAACATAGCACATACCCTGAAACTGCTGGGAGAAAACTCTCTCATAATCGCCTCCGTGGGCAGGGACTTCGACCGCTACAAAGAGCTGCTGGAAAAACGCGGCCTTTCCCTTGAAGGCATACAGCGCATTGATGATGAACTGACGGCCGCCGCCTACATCATCACCGACAGCGTCGGCAACCAGATTACCGGCTTTCATGCCGCGGCTATGCTCTCGCAAAGCTCCTACGCTTTCCCCGCCCTGAACCCCGAAGAAGATATCGCCGCCGTCTGCCCCAGCAACCCTCTGGACATGAAGAACCACGTCCGCCTGTACAGGGAGCGGGGCATACGCTACATTTACGACCCGGCGCAGCAGTTGCCGATCATTCCGGCTGCTGAACTTCTGGAATGTGTACAAGGCGCGTACCTGCTCGTGGGCAACGACTATGAGATCGGCCTGATCATGAAGATCACCGGATGCGACAAAGGGGAACTGGCGGCAATGACCGCGCGCGGGCTGGTGACCACCTTGGGCGAACATGGTTCCCTGGTGACGGAAAAAGACGCGGAAGAAACAGCCGTGCCGGCTGTGCCGGTCACCGCCGTCGCGGATCCCACGGGAGCCGGAGACGCATACCGCGCGGGACTGATCAAAGGTCTGCTGCTCGGGCGGTCCCTGCCCGAATGCGCCCGCCTCGGCGCTACCTGCGCGGCCTACTGCGTCGAGTGCCGCGGCACACAGGAACACGATTTCGGCATGGACGATTTTCTTCGCAGACATGCCGCGGCGTTCGGCGAAAGGTATTGACCTGTTTTGTCCCACGGCGGATTACCTTTAAAAATGCTGTAAGACATGGACTGCATCTGATTTCGCCGGCTTAAAAAATCTTGGCTCAAGGGGCGTGTCCGGACATGACGCAGGACGGTATATCATCTCAAAGTTACAATGCTGCAATACAGGGGAACCTTTATGCAATATTCTTCCAAGGAGCTGGAATTTTTAGGTAAACAAGTAGTAGCGGGGCGTTATGTTTCCCGCTCCCTCATGGTGTCCACACTGGCTTTGACGCTGGTCCTGGGCATCGGCATCGGGCGTTACCTCCTGCCTGCCGAAAGCTCCGGGCAGGAAACGACGGTCAAGCGCCCGCTGAGCGAAGGCGGCGTTGCGGATATGGGGAAAAACAAGGAACGGCTGCAGCACATCTTTAAGCATGAAGAAGAGGTGCGCGGGGACCCCGGCAATGTCGAGGCTTGGAAAGCTTTGGGCAACCTGTATTTTGACGCGGGGGAGGCGGCCAAGTCGGTCAACGCCTATAACAGGGCGCTGGAACTGCAACCCGGAGACCCTGATGTGCTGGTGGACTGCGGGGTTATGTACAGAGAACTGAGGCAGTATGATAAGGCTCTGGAATATTTTAATAAAGCCCTTGCGGTCAATCCCCGCCATGAGCATGCCCTGTTCAATTCCGGCATTGTCCTGTATTTTGACCTCGACAGAAAGGATGAGGCCCTTACGGCCTGGCGCTCCCTGGAGCGCATCAACCCCGAAGCCAAGGCGCCCAACGGCGCCAAGCTTGCGGACATGATTGAGAAACTGAAATAGAGCGTTTCAAAACCAAATTGCTTCAGAGCATTTTAAAAATGAAAATGCTCAGGCGGCGTAGGCGCGAAGCGCCGCCGCCCGCCCCGCAGGCGTAGGTGAAACTGTGTTTCGCCGTTAAGCGTCGGAGGGGGCGTCCCAAAATCAAATTGCCTTAGAAGCGAAGGCCGGAATGAGCATACTATCTGCAGTTTTCCAACAATGTTTCCGACATCCGTTGTTGCGCGCGGCGGTCATCCCTGTCGCCTGCCTGCTGTTCGCCCTTGCGCCCGGTACGGCCGGGGCGGCGGATATTCTGGCTGCGGACAGGGTTTCCGCCCCTGAACCTTTGCTGCCCTATCTTTCCTGGCTCCCCGATCCGCAGGGGGAAATAGGCATACGCACTCTGGCTTCCGGCAATGTACAGGAGCGTTTCACGCCCCTGTACAGCGGTATTCCGCTTAAAAACAAAGGTCCTGTATGGTTCAGGCTGGTGATGGTCAACAGCCGTCAGGTCGCCCCCGCGCCCATGCAGGCGGGCGGACGGCTGAACATGAATCTGGGACAACTTCCGCCCGGCGGGGCACGGATTTTTTATTCAGAGTCACCGGGGCCGGTTTCCGCCCCGGGAGCATGGCACAGCGAAACCGTGAATTCCCGTGAGGACGCGCTGTTGCCGGAAGCGGGACTGTCACCGGTCAGCATTTACATCCGCATGGAGGAGATGCCGGGTTTGTGGTTTTCGCCTGTGGTCGGGCCGCAGTCGGCAACGCGTTCCAGCCTGCTGCCCTTTGATCTGCTGCTGCCGGGCATAGCGGCGGCCGCGGCCGTGGCCTGCCTTTTGCGCCTGATAGCCGACCGCTCGCAGTGGACTCTGTGGGCCGTATTATATCTGGTCTGCATACTGGGACAAAGCAGCCTGCCTTTGCCATCCTCGGACAAGGGCCTTACGCCGGAATATCTTCCGGCCCTTCTGGCGCCGGGTCTGGCGCTGATGATTCTGCCCCATGTGGGGCGTTGCATGTTTCGCCCGGACAAATCATCCGTTCTGAAGGACGGTTCGTTGCACTTCTGCTCGCTTCTGGGCGCGGCGACGGCCATGCTTCCGCTCGTACCCGGCTTTTCCTGGCTGACGCGGCTTTTCCCGCTCTGGCCGTTGCTGCTCACGCCCGCCCTGCCTTTCTGCCTGTCTTCCATGGCCGCGAAGAAACCCGGCGCTCTGGCGTTCAGCGGGGCGGTGATCATGCCCATACTGGGAAGCGTAGTCTGCCTCGCCGCCCTGAAGTATCCCGATCTTCATCCCGCGGCTGCCCAAGGCAGCCTTTGGGGTCTGGCCGTCGGCGGTTTGGGGCTGGTCCTTGCCCGGATTCCGCGCAACTCTTCCGGGCCCGGCGCAGGGGACGAGGAAGGCGCGGGCCTGGATATGGCGGACACGCCCGGAGGCATAGGGGTCGCTTTTTCCGTGCTTTCTCCGCAGAGTCAGTATGACGAATTGCCGCCTTTGGCGGTAACCCGCGCAGGCGGCACGGAGGATGCCGGGCCGGGCGGCGCGGCCGGAACGCGTCCCGCATCCGAAGACGGGGATAAGGACATGGATACGCCCACCGGCGAGGCGGCTCCGGTTGCGGATGCGGACTTGCCCCGCAAAGCGGAGGAAGAATCCGGCAAAGGGTCCGGGACTCCGGTTTTTCTCCCGTCCAGGGATGAAGTGTTTTACCCCGACCTGCCCTCGGAAGTCATGGGCATTCTGGAGGATACCGGACCGGCGGGCAACGAACGGGGCGGGTCATATCCCTTCAATCTCCATACCCTTGTACGCGAGGTGCATGATATTGTGTCGCCCTTGGCCGAGAGCAAAGGGCTGATATTTTCCTGGTATGTGGCGCCTTCTCTGCCGGTGTTGCTGGAAGGGGACGCCCCGCGCCTGCGCGGAGCGTTGATATTGCTCCTGCAGAGCGCCGTGCAGGCGGCGGGCGGTGGGGCCGTACAATTGTCCGTGCGCCCGAACGCCATGTCCTCCTATGAGGGGGACCTGCTTTTCAGCATCAGCGACAACGGGTCGGCCCAGCGCACCGATGCCGGTTTTTTCCTGGCCTGGGAACTATCTTCCCGCACCGGAGGCGCGTTTACCGTGGATTATTCGCCGGCGAGCGGGACACGCACGGCCTTTACCGTTCGCTTCACCGTCCTCGGCAGAGAAAACGCGGCGGATGATTCCGCCGCCCCCGGCTTGCCCCTGAACGGGCCCGGAGGCGGAGCCGCCGCCTTCCCGCAGCACCCGGCGGAAAGCTCGTCCGCATGCATCCTTCTGGCGGAGATGACCGGCGGCGCGAGAAGGCATATCGCCCGTTGTCTGGATGATGTGCCGCATGCCTGCATCAACGCCTTTGACGAGGAGCAGCTTTTGCATCTGGCCGGGGAACACGCCCCCGCTCTGGTTATTTTTGACGCGGACACGCCGGAAACCGACATCATCCGGTGCATAGCCGACCTACGCTCCGATGAGGACGCAAAGAAGCGCACGCCCGCCTCCATACTGGTGCTGACCGGGCACGACCTTCAATCAAGCCGGCTGCTGGAAGCCGGGGCAGGCTACGTCCTGTGCAAGCCGTTTACCCGCGCGGCTTTCCGCGAAACTCTCGCCCATGCCGTACCCGCCCTGGCGCCCCTTATCCGTGACCGGGAAGAAGTTGCCGCAGACAGGTCCGCGGGCAGCCGGAAAACACCCCCCGGCACCGCGCCCGCCGCTTCCGGGGATTCGCCCGCTGTCGGCAGGGACGCTTCCGAAACTGCGCCCGCAACCCCCGGCAAATCCGTTGATCACGCCGAAGCCGCGGAGTCCGACGAAACAAAACTTCCCAAACCCGTCCGGCTCATTCCCAGGAGCATGCCCCCGGCAGCACAGGACGCACAGGCTTTCCCGGAGACGGCGCCGGCAGGCATGCCCGAAACAGCGTCCGTTATCCCCGACAAGTCCGTCGAGTCCGTTGAAACTGCGGAGTCCGATGAAATAAAATTTCCCCAACCCGTCCGGCTCATTCCCAGGAGCATGACCCCGGCAGCACAGGACGCACAGGCTTTCCCTGAGATGATGCCGGCAGGTGCGGCTGAAGCAGCCCTCGTTGCCGATGGAGCCGCGCCCGAATCCGCCCTCGCTGTAAGCAAAAATACTCCCGTTGCCGGCGAGGACGCTTCCGAAACTGAGTCTGCTGTTTCCGGAAATGCTCCTGAAGCCGCTCCCGCCGCTTCCGGGAATGCAAGCGCAAACGCTCCCGAAACAGCCCCCGTTGCCCCCGCCGGGTCCGGTGAACCCGTTGAAGCAAAGAGACCCTCGCCTGTCCGGCTCATACCCAGAGGAATGATGCCGGAAACGCCGGCCGGAGAGGCAGGCACCCCCTCCGGCATACCCGGGAAACGTCATCTCCCCCGCGATCCGTTCCTAGATCCCTCGGTGGCCTTTTTGCGGCCTACTTTTACTCCGCCCAGCCGTCCTCCCCTGAGAGAAGCTGTTAAACTTGCCATGTCCAAGGGGCAGGACCCATCGGTCATAGTGCCCGGAGCGCCGCAAATTTCAAAACAGATTCCGGCGCAAGCTTCCGGTCCCGCCCTCAAATCGGCCCCGCAACAGGCCCCGGCAGGTGCCCGGATGGAAGCGCATGTGCAGGTTCAGGCGCGGAAGGCGTCCCCGGCCGGTGTTGCCGCCGCGGTCCGCGAGCCGGACAAGGAGCCGGGTCCTGTACGCCCCGGTCCTTTCGTCGCCGCCGGGAGGCCGGTACGCGCGCGGAATGCCGCGCTGCCCGGACGACAGACGGTAGAACGGCCGGGAGCCGTGCAGGTGGCGCTTCCGCCCAGACACGGCATACCGACCGGACGCGCGCAACAGAAGGATGCCGGAGGCCCGGCCCTGAAAAACCGGCCGGCTCGGGTGCCGGGCGCGCAACACAGCGTGCAGGTATCCGTCCACCCGTCCAAACCGGGCACAGGCCCGGCCCGAACGGGTAATGCCGTTCCCCCGCACAACGAAGATCCCTCGCCCTTTATGGATACGCTCTCCATCATGGGCGGCGCGGCCGGTCTTTCGGCAATCAACCGGGCAACATCGGACGCCGCGCCGATGGTCATGGGCCTTTCCGCCGAAGACGTTACCGCCCCCGCAACAACGCCGGACCGGGCCGAGGCCCGGGCAAAGCCCGTTGCGCCGCCTCCCGCACAGGAAAGTCCCGCCGTTTCCCCGGCGCAATCCGCGTCCGCAACGCTCACGGTGGACGGGAAGCAGAATTCCTCCGCCGAGGAAATGTTCTTCGACCTGGATTCCATACGCGAGGACGCCCCCCCCGGTGACGGTAAAGAGCCGGACGATGCGCGGCAGGAGAATGAAAAAAACTATGCGCCCGGTTCCCTGATCGACTTTATGCTTCTGGATTCGGAACAGGGCGCGGCGGACGGGCCGGAACCTCCTGCGGACGGTTCCGCGCCGAAAGTTCCCGCCGAAAATCCCCCGACTGCGCCTGAGGTTCCCGCCCGAAACGTACCGGCCGCATCGAAGGTTTCCGCTCAAAGTCCGCCGGCCGCGCCGAAAATCCCCTCCCAAAACGTGCCGCCTGCGCTTCCCGTGCCCCTTGCGGGCCTGGATGGAGAATTTCTGGATCCCGATGCCCTTCCTTTCCTGCCGGGGCTGGCCGGTGCTCTGGGCGATGCCGTGAAGGACGCCGTGAAAGGCATGGCCGACAATAGTTTTGCTCTGGTGCAGGAGGCTTCGGCGCGCATGGCGTCCAGGGCCGAGCATTTCGGCCTGAACCGTCTGGGCCGACTGGCCCGCTGTCTGGAACGGGCTGCCGAGGCAAAGGATGAGGAAGCCTCACGGGTCATACTGGAAGACCTCCGGCATACGACAAAACGATATGAGGACGCGCTTATGGAATGCTTTCACGGTTTTGCCGCTTTTGACCGCTGAGCTGTGCCGACCGCCCTGCCCGAAGCCCACGGCATAATTCCGGCCCGCTACGCTTCGACTCGCTTTCCCGGCAAACCGCTGGCCGACCTCAAGGGTTTTCCCATGTTTTACCATGTCTGGCGGCGGGCCTCGCGTTGCCCGGACTTGTCGTCCGTGACTCTGGCCACGGATGACGAACGCATCCGGGAGGCGGCGGGTGCTTTGGGCGTACCGGTCCTGATGACTTCGTCCCGGCACGAAAGCGGCACGGACCGCGTATGTGAGGCCGCTCTGGCCTTGCGGCTTCCCGATGATGCCGTGATCGTCAACATCCAAGGGGACGAGCCGGCCCTCGACCCGGAGGTCATAAGCAAGCTTGTGCGGGCCTTTGCCGACCCGGAGGTGCGGGCAGCCACCCTTGCCTGCCCCCTGGACCCGGCGGACCTGCCGCGTCCGGACAAGGTCAAGGTTGTGACGGACGCAAAGGGGGACGCCCTCTATTTTTCCCGCGCCGGCATACCTTACCGGCGCAACGGCGAATGCCCGGTTCCCCTGCTCGGGCACATGGGTATTTACGCCTTCACCATGCATACGCTGCAAAGCTTTGTCGCCCTTCTCCCCTCGCCTCTGGAGCGTACGGAAAAGCTGGAGCAGTTGCGTCTGCTGGAAAACGGCATCAAGCTGAGAGTGCTTGTGGCGGACAAGGCCTCGCCGTGCGTGGACCGCAAGGAGGATACAGCGGCCGTGCTGCCCCTGCTGGATGACTATCGGTCAGAGCATTTCAATGCGGGATCGTTATAGCATTTTGCGCTTGAGAGCCGGACACCCGGCACAACCGTTGCCGTTGCTTCCTTTCGGACCTGGCGGGGTTGGCGGCGTAACCGCCGCCCGGCTCCCGGCGCATAAACTACCCGCACGCCGCGCTTCTTGTCAAGGGAGTTGCGGCCGACAGGATAACTTGCGCGGCGGCGCAGCCTCAAGCCTGCTCCGGACACGCGCTTGCTCCCGATTCACCGAAAAACAGTGAAGGCTCTGTTATATAAACGAGTCTATCTGACATAAAAATTTAGAACTTATCCGTAAATACATGGAGGGCGAGGCAAATACGAGGAAAAAAGCCATCGTGACGCAGTATTTGCCCCCAAAACACTATTTACGGATAAGTTCTAAAAATTCCAGGTAATTCCGAGCGCGGCACCGGCTGCGCCGTCCGCCTTGTGCGCCGGACGCGAGTCCTGCACATCGCTGTATTCACCGCCCAAGGTAAGATTCAGATCATCGCGCACCGACATATCCATATAGAGGCCGGCGGCATTCAGGTTCCTGGTGTTTTCCGGCGGGCGATACAGGGGCGAATCGGCGTTGCTCGGGTTGACGGTGAGGCGAGTTGTCGCCGCGGGGTTCAGTTTGTATTTCACGCTGACTTCCGGGCTTTCCTTGTCATGGATGCGGGCCGGACTTTCCGGACCTCCGGGAAAGGCCCTGCGGTCCGGTGTCAGGCGGTCCGCAGACTCTCCATCGGACTGCACGCTCACGGTGATGTTCTGCTTATCCCCAAAGGTCAGGAGCTTGTCTTCCCTGTTTTGTTCCTGGGTCGGCCCGTATTTTTTTTCCGGAGGGTTTGCCGCCGCAGCGCGCTTTCCGACCCCGGAGGCAAGGAAAGTATTATGGGCGAAACCGGCGAGTCCCGGCGTCTCCGCTCCGACCTTTTTCGCTTTTGTCGGTGTCTTGACCGCTATGGACTTTACGCATGAAGCGCTTTTTATCGCGTTCCCGGCGGGCGAGGGGGCTTTTGCGGCATGCAGGCCCGCGGCGGATTGCGCGTTTCGGGCGGCAAGGGGGGCCGTGACCGGCGCAGGCCGGCTTTTGCCACGCCCTGCGCACTCGGCCCGTACGGCGGGGACGGCGACAGCAAGGAAGCAGAGCAGGATGCAACAGATAATTTTATTCATGTCCCGGGTCCGGTTTGCGGATGGGGCGAAGGCCCCGAATGCCGGGTACGGCGCATACAGTGTTCAGAGCTTATCGGCTGCGCCGCTGCAAACCTTAGCCCGTCTTTAACAAAAACCGGCAAAAAAAGGCCGAAAAAACGACTTTTTTGCCGGTTTTTAGAAATAAACATCAATTATTTCAATGGTCACACATCAAAAACTTCAAATATTGTGCCAGAAGTCAAAAAATATTCCTTGCATTACTTATCGTCTATGCTATGCTTGACCCATGTATATTCGACAGACAAAAACGAAAACTTCGATAACAGACCAAAGTTACACAACTTTTCGCATTGTCGATGGTATGCGTGACGGTACGAAAGTCAAACAGCGCACGATCCTCAACCTCGGCAAATACTTCGACCTGCCTCCCGATCTATGGGGACAACTTTGCTCCCGAATTGATGTGATACTGAGCGGTATTCAAAGATTACCCGGAGTTGTCGCAGAACAGCTCCATCCCGATGTCGAAAAATATGCACAGCAGTTCGCCGCGCGAATTAGAGCATTTCAAAATTGAGAATGCTCAAAAGGTATGGATTGCCGCGCGGCTTCGCCGCTCACAATGACAATCCCCTGTGCAATGACAACTCACCGGCATTCATGACAACGTTCTGCCATTCCGAGGGCTGCTTGCGGCCCATGGGAATCCATGCCTTTTGCCTTCAAAAGGAACTTTTCCCGTGTTTTCCCGCTCCAGTGCGATCATAGAGTATGTTCAATGTTGAAATGCTCTAACTCCAGTCTTCGACGGGTGGCGGGGGCAGGCTTTCTATGGCCTCGGCCGTCATGTCCGGAGTCGCCGAAGCCGCACCGACCCTGCCGACCACTATGCCGGCCGCGTAATTCGCCAACATGCAGGCGGCGATAAGGGGCAATCCCGCCGCCTCGCCGAGGGCCAGAGCGGCTATGACGGTGTCGCCGGCACCGGTTACGTCGAAGACCTGACGGGCAACGGTCGGGATGCGGCTTACCTTGCCGGGGCCCTCGAACACGGCCATACCGCGCTCGCCGAGGGTGATCACCAGTTTTTCGCAGTCGGCGAGTTCCATGATGCGCCGGCCGGCCATCGTGATTTCCCCGCGCGTCCGCACCGGCATGCGCGCCGCCCGTCCTGCTTCTTCGGCGTTGGGCGTAAGCAGGGTCACGCCCCTGTACAGGGCGATGTCGTCCGGCTTGGGATCGACAAGCAGGGGCAGCTTTCGCTCCGAGGCCGGACGGAGCAGTCCTTCCGTCAGGGGAGCGGCAACCAGTCCCTTGCGGTAGTCCGACAACACAAGGGCGCCGCAACCCGGCATCAGGCGGGCGACGGCACCCAGAATCGCGCCGTATTCTTCCGCACTGTAGGGATCGGTCCGTTCCCGGTCCACGCGCGCGACCTGCTGTCTGCGGGCCAGAATTCTTGTTTTCGTCGTCGTCGGCCGGCCTTGCAGCATCGTCAGGGAAACGCCGACGCCTTCTTGTTCCAAGAGCTGTTCCAGAACGCTTCCCTCGGGGTCATCGCCGCGCGCACCGACCAGAACGGCTTCCCCGCCCAAGGCGCGGATGTTGACGGCCACGTTGCCCGCTCCGCCGGGGAGCAAGGTTTCTTCCTCGACCCGCACGACGGGCACGGGGGCTTCCGGTGAAATGCGCTCGGCATCGCCGCTGAGATAGCGGTCAAGCATCACATCGCCGACAATCAGCACCTTCCGCCCGGCCAGGGCGCGCAATTTTTCCAAAAGTTCAGGCACGGTCATCGTCTTCCCCTGACCCGTTCTGCACAGGCCGCTCCCAGGCCGACAGGGAGGATCCCGCCTGCGCGGTCCGCTCTTCTGACCGGTCTTGTATCAGGTCCGACTGCTCTTCCACCGGACTTGCCGCCTGCGCGACCGGCTCCTCTGTCCGGTCTGCTACCAAGTCAGATTGCTCTTCCGCTGAGTCCGCCGCCTGCATGGCCGGCTCTTCCGTCCGGTCTTTTATCAGGCCTGACTGCTCTTCCGCCGAGTCTGCCGCCTGCACGGTCCGCTCTTCCGTCCGGCCCGACATCGGCGCAGCCTGAGGAGGAACAGCGGCGTCCTGAGCTTCCGTCCCGTCCGTTTCCGCAGGTTCCGCATCTCCTGCCCCTTCCAGAGCAATCTTTTCGCCTGAATCCAGGGCAGGGACGGTCCTGCCGTCCAGAACCGGAAGATCCTTGCCGTCCAGAACCGTATCGTCTCTGCCGTCCAGAGCCGGAAGATCCCTGCCGATCAGAATCGTGTCGTCTCTGCCGTCCAGTGCCGTGTCGTCCCTGCCGTCCAGAAGCGCAGCATCGCTCCCGCACAGGGCAGGATCGTTATTGCCGCGCAGGATTGAGTCATTTCTGCCCTCAAGGGCCGGGTCTCTCCTGCCGCCCAAGACTGGGAAGCAGAAGCGGCGTAGCAGTTCGTCCAGTTCTTCTTTGCTGTTGAAGACAAAACTTATGCGGCCTTTATCTTCTTTGCCGGTCACCCGCACGGGCAAGCTGAACAGGCTGCTGACGCGGGACTGGATATCCATGAGGACGGCGCTCTGCGCCTTGGCAGCACGCGATTTGGGAGCGGGCGATGCATCCGCGGGTTCTTTGTCCCGCGCCGATGCCCCGTCCGGGCCGCTGCCCGGTGCGGCGGTTCCGGGCGTTTCGCTCAACAGGTAAAGATTGAAGCACCCGCTTTCCTTCCAGCCAGCGGCAAGCCCTTCGGTCTCGCGCACGGACAGATGGTTTTCCAGAATAAGGTTTTTCAGATATTCCCCGGCCTTGCCGTCGCCGATACCGAGCAGCACCCTGGCGTGTCCCGGGCTGAGGGTCCCATCGGCAATCAGGAGACGTACACTTTCAGGGAGGCTCAGCAGACGCAGGCTGTTGGCTATGGCTGAGCGGCTTTTCCCGATCTTTTGCGCCATTTCTTCCTGATTCAGGCCGAACTCGTTTTTTAGGGACTGGAGGCCGAGGGCTTCTTCAAGAGGATTGAGGTCTTCGCGCTGGAGGTTTTCGATCAGCGCCGCAATCAGGGTATCCTGATCGGACAAGGAGCGGATGACGACGGGGATTTCCGTCAGTCCGGCCAGACGGCAGGCCCGCCAGCGCCGTTCCCCGGCCACGATTTCATATTTGCCGGGGCTTGCCAGCCCCATGGGTCTGACCAGCAGAGGCTGCAGCAGGCCCCTGGAACGGATGGACGACGCGAGTTCGTCCAGACTGCCTGCGTCGAAATTGCGGCGCGGCTGCCGGGGATTCGGGCTGATATCGCTTATCGGCAGGGTGACAGGACCCGGCGCGTCCGTGCCTGCCTGCGTATTGCGTATCAGGCCGTCCAGACCTTTTCCCAGGCCGGTGGGAAGTGTAGCCATGGCTTTCTCCTTGGTCTAAGGCAATTTGATTTTGAGACGCCTCCTCCAGCACTTAACGACGCTCATTCCCGTCGTTGCGGGCGGCGCAACACGACCTCCTTGGCCAGGGCGAGATAGGACTCCGCGCCCTTGGATTTGATGTCGTAATGGATGATGGACTTGCCGTGGCTGGGCGCTTCCGAGAGCCGGACATTGCGCGGCACCACGGTTTCAAAGAGGTGATCGGGGAAACAGCGGCGCACCTCGTTCTTGACTTGGCGCGTCAGCTTGTTGCGCGTATCGTACATGGTCAACACCACGCCTAGGAGCATCAGTCCGGCGTTCAGGCGTTTTTTCACCAACTCGAAGGTGTGTAACAGCTTGACGATACCTTCCAGGGCGAAATATTCGCACTGTAGCGGGATGAGCAGCTCGCGCGCGGCGCAGAGGGCGTTGAGGGTCAGGAGGCCTAGGGATGGCGGGCAATCGAAAATAATATACTCGTAGTCCGCTTCAAGGCGCTTGATGACCTCCGCCAGATAATACTCGCGCCCGATCTTGTCCACCAGTTCCATTTCAACGGCCACAAGATCCGTTGTCGAGGGCAGGACGGAAAGATAGGGGGTACTGGCGGTAACGACGGCCTGCTCGACCAGCTCCGGCTGAAAAAAGCAGGGGTAGAGATCAATGCGGCCGGGGACGATGTCCAGGCCGCTTGTGGAGTTGGCCTGGGGATCGCAATCCACGAGCAGCACTTTCTTTTCCATGATCGCCAGAGATGCGGCGAGGTTGATGGCAGTGGTCGTTTTACCCACGCCGCCTTTCTGGTTGGCTATGACGATATTTCTGGCCACGAGACGCCCCCCTCGGCGAAATTGTTTCACGTGAAACATGGGTGAATAGCCCGCGAAACTGTTTCACGTGAAACATTGTCGGGCTGCGTCGGCGTTCTGCTGTCTTTTTTGTATTCTAGACGACCAGGTAGGCTCCGTCAAGGGGCAGGAACAACCATAATCCACCATGCCTAACCGCTTAAAGGCACAGCCGTAATCCCGCAATCACCGCTGAATGCTGTTCTGAACCCTTTGCATGCACTCGGTGCAGGCTCTTTGGAGCGCAACTTTCTTGTCATTCTGGGCTGAATGCGAAAAATTCATCTTAGTGCAACGAAAAACAAAACCTCAAAGACAAATTCTTCGCATTGCCCAGAACGACAAGATAAGGGTTGTGGCGGATTATGGGCGACTGAGGGGCGGGTGGCGACACTTCGCGCTAGGAGTCTGTCGGACAATCAACAATCTTTCCGAGCAATAAGGCATAAAGTTTGGAGAACAGGCAAGGAATTGACGTAAATAGACGCCGAAGGATGCCTGCAAGAGCCACTTGGTCTTTGCTTTGTCCTTCGTTTCCCGTCTTTTACTCTTCGTTCGCCAATACATGAAGTCGTTTCAGGT
>JAISRC010000110.1 GCA_031273845.1 Desulfovibrio sp. | reverse complement strand
CCGTGTCTGGCCAAAAAGCCTTGGGCCACGGTAAGATTGAGGGCATTGTCGTCCACAACCAGGATGCGGGCGTCCGGCGACACTGTGCAGCGCTTCCGCAGTTTCGTGATCTCCGCCTTGAGCGGATCCCCCTCCGCCAGCGGCAGCAGAACCGTGAACTCCGAGCCTTTGCCGTACTCGCTTGCAAAGGAAAGTTCTCCGTCCATCAGGTCCACCAGCCGCTTCGTGACGGCCAAGCCGAGTCCGGTACCGGCGATCCCTCTGTTTTTGTTCTTGTCCAGTTGTTCAAAGGACTCGAACAGGCGCGGAAAATCTTCCTGTCTGATGCCGATGCCGGTATCCGTCACGGTGATGGACAGATACTCCCGCTCATTCTTTGCCGTCCGCCGGAACCGGAGGCTCACATGCCCCTTGCGCGTGTATTTCACGGCGTTGGACACAAGATTCATGACGATCTGGCGCACGCGCCCCTCGTCGCCGTAAAGGAGGCGAGGCAGGTTTTCGTCAATTCCGCATTCAAGCCGCAAAGCCTTTTCGGCCGCGAAAAATTCCGTGATGGAGCGTATATTGTCGAACAGGGCAAACAGATTGTAGTGCGTCCGCACCAGTGTCATCTTTCCCGCTTCGATCTTGGAAAAGTCCAGAATGTCGTTGATGATGTTCAGCAGGGATCCGGAAGTTTTTTTGATGTCGGCAAGATATTCCCGTTGTGTTTCATCCAGGTTGTCGGTGCGCATCAGATCGGCTATGCCGATGATGGCGTTCATGGGAGTGCGTATTTCGTGGCTCATGTTCGCCAGAAAATACCCCTTGGATTTTGAGGCCATTTCCGCTTTTTTGTTTGCCTCAACAAGCCATTGGTTTTGTCTGATTACTTCATGAATCAGAAGACGATACAGAACAAAACCGATGATGATAAACGCCGCGGCAACGAGCAGTTGCCTCAGGGTACGGGCGTAAATGGCCCGAATCTGGCTTTCGGCCTCAAAATCGCAGCCGATAATGCCGACCACCGTCCCGGCGGAATTCAATATGGGCGCGAACGCTGATATCACCCGGCCCCAGGTTTCCGTCGAATTTATATTCTGGGTATATTGCGGGGACTTTTTCTCGTATGCGCGAAGAAATGCACTGGAATAACCGGAAATGTCCTCTTCCGCCCCCAAGGGGGAAAATTTTTCGTCGCCCGGATCGCCGCCGTCGATAATGAACCGGTAGATATTCCCTTTGTAGGGGGACATGGTGTAAAGGTAGAGGCAGTCAGTCACCTCTTTTATTTCCAGAAGTTTTTTCCTTGTCTCTTCGTAAAAGGGGTCCTCCGGATCCAGCGTTTTGGCGAGCTTCTCAAAGGCGTCGCCGTCAATAAGGGCGGCAGCCCGCTCCACAATGGGAAAGCCCAGACGCGAAGCGATGAATCCTGACGCATCGTTGATCTGCTGGACTGAAGTGATGGTGACTACCGAAAACACGGCCAGCACAAAAAGTACAAAAAAAAGGCTGAACCGCGTTTTTAGTGAAATTTTAGATAATATTTTCATGTAATTAAACAATGCTTGTTTTTATTACATATTTTTTATGTGCTCACTAAAAATTTTTATTTGCATGCGCTATGCAATAGTCTATGCCCAAAAAACAGTTTTGCCAAGGCGATATCCCATCCATGTCGGCGGCACATGATATGATGGGATAGGTAGCACATGAATTGACCGATTAGGAACCTTAAACAACCGGGGTTCCCAAGGCAATTGAGTTAAGATAATAACATACTGAAATATCAATATAAATTTTTGAGGCCTGATTCAAAAATTCTTATTATTTCAAAATGCTGTCATTTCTCATTCGATTGCCCCTGTTTAATGTAGTTTTTTTGCTTGACACCGACAGAAAATTCGTGCAGTCAGATTGACTAACCAGACGCGCTGTTCCGGCAGTTGGTTTGTCGGAGTTCTCGGCGCGGCATTTTATTTTAGGAAGAGGGTTTTTTTGCATGTCAAAGTCTCTGTATGTGGGCAATCTGCCCTGGTCGGCAACGGAAGAAAGTGTCCGCAATCTGTTTGCGGCCCACGGCAACGTGAATTCAGTCAACTTGATCAGCGACAGGGATACCGGCCGCGCCCGCGGCTTCGGTTTTGTTGAGATGGATGACGCGGATGCCGTAAAAGCGGTACAAGCCTTGGACGGTTCGGTCTTCGAAGGACGCAATCTGCGCGTCAACGAAGCACAGGAAAAAAAGCCCCGCCAGCCGCGCTACTAAAACAATTTGATTTTGGGACGCTCCCTTCGGCGCTTAACGGCGAAACACAGTTTCGTTTACGCCTGCGGGGCGGGCGGCGGATACCCGCCGCCGGAGCATTGTGCAATTTCATTTGCAAAATGCTCTGAAACAATTTGATTTTGAGACGCCTCCTCCGGCGTTTGACGGCGAAACGCGGTTTCGCCGTCGGAGCGGGCGATGCCTCAGCTTTCCGACTGCCGGCGCAACCTGCGCCGGCAGTTTTTCGATGCGCCCGGCTATTTTTTCAGGCACGCGGCCAAAGCCTTGAGCAGCCTGTCCACATTCTCCGGCCGGGCCGTATGCCCCATGAGGCCGATGCGCCATATCTTGCCGGCCAACGGCCCCAGCCCGTTGCCGATCTCTATGGAAAACTCCTTCAGCAGGCGGGAACGTACGCCCGCATCGTCCGCGCCCTCCGGGATGCTCACAGCATTGAGCATGGGCAGACGGAACTCCTTCTGCACGTACATGGAAAGCCCCAGCTTATCCAGTCCCGCGACAAGCTGCTCATGGGCGGCGCGGTGCCGCGCATAGACCTTGTCCAATCCCTCTTCCAGAATACGGCGCGTTGCGGCGTACAGGGCGTAAATCATGTTGATGGGCGCCGTATGGTGGTATGCGCGGGTGTTGCCCTCCCAGTAGTTCATAATCATGGTGAGATCCAGATACCAGTTGGGCACCTTGCTTTTACGCGCATTGAGCTTTCCCAAGGCGCGGCCGGAAAAGGACAGGGGCGCCAGACCCGGAGGACAGGAAAGGCATTTCTGCGTGCCGCTGTATAAAGCGTCCGCGCCCCACTCGTCCATGCGCACCGGGATACCGCCCAGGCTGGTCACGCAGTCCACAAGATACAGCGCGCCCGTGGGCCGCACCAAATCACCCACGGCCTGCACCGGATTGCAGACCCCGGTCGAAGTTTCGGCATGCACTACGGCGACTATGGCGTACGTTTCTCCCCGGAGTTTTTCCGCAACCTTGTCCGGCAGCACGGGAGTGCCCCATTCAAACTGTATGGAGTCCACCTGCGCGCCCAGACGCCCGGCCACATCCTCCATGCGTTTGCCGAAAACCCCGTTGGTCAGTACCAGCACCTTGTCGCCGTGTTCCACAAGGTTGACGAAACAGGCTTCCATACCCGAAGACCCCGTGCCCGACATGGGCATGGTCAGACGGTTGGAAGTGCCGATGATTGTTTTCAGATCCTCTTTAAGCGCATCCATGATCTTTATGAAATACGGATCAAGATGCCCTATCGTCGGTCTGGCTATGGCGGTGTAAACCTCGTCATACACGCAGGACGGCCCGGGACCCATGAGCAGGGTTTCTTTGATGTCGTCCAGAAGTCCGGCCATGTTTTTCTCCTTCATTCAGGTTGCGGTTATTTCAAATGAGAGCGTTCCAAAATCATTATGCTCTAACGTATATTCAGGTTCAACCCTGTGAGCCTGGACATATCTTCAAGATACTGCTCACGCCTGGCAAGATAAAAGGCCAAGGGCCGCGCGAAATCCAGCCCCATAAGCCCGTCCACCAGCATCTGGCTGATTTCGCGCACCCTTGTCAGCACCATCTGCGCGCCGGCGAAGGTCCTGCGCTCCTCCTCGGTCATTTCGCCCAGCATGACCTTGAAAATATCGCGCGCGCGCGGCTGGTACATCCAGAAATACATAAGGTCCAGAGCGATGATGATGATGCTTTTTTCCAGATCCGCGGCCTCGCGCCCGACCAAGCAGATGAAGTCCTTGGGCCGGCGCAGCAGATCCGGAATCTCCTCTTCGGGCAACAGCACTTCCAGTCTTTCACAGCAGTCGAAAAGCTGGGCCAGGCGGTCCGTATAATCCCAGCGGCGCTGTTTGAGATACTCCTCCTTGTCCGCCCAGCCTTCGATCAGCGCCGCCACGGTGTCCGAAGCCAGCTTGGAAAGCACGGCGGCGCCCATCGCCAGATAGTCCACAGGCCAGCCGAACGCGGCGAAGATCTTCAGGGCGATCCAGTTGTACAACACGGACATGGGAATAGCGAGAGCGCTGCGGAAAAGGTTGCCTATGGCCGCTGCCTTGGGGAAACCGCGAAAGACGTTGTGCCCGGCTATATACAGTCCGTTCACCATGCTCATGATTGAATAAAAGAGCACGGGACTGCTGAGGGAATCTATGCCCAGGCCGTCCCGGAGCAGGAGAATACGGACGAAAAGCTCCAGCAGCGGCACGGAAATGCCGGTAAACATCAGGGAATCGCACAGCCTGGACCAGCTCAGATAGTCGTGCCAGCCCAGCAGCGTGGAACGGCTCAGGCCGCCGCCTGCCAGCACGGCCTGCAGAACGTTGCGCAACCCGGTGATTGCGAACCAGATCACCGGCCCGAACCAGGCCAGCACCCACCACTCCTGGGTATAAAGAAAGGTCGCCACGGCAGGGAGAAAGCCGAGAATCACCTTGGCCGCGTTGGTCAGGGAACTGTTCAGGTAGGCCGGATCAAGGCGCTGCCGGGAGCGGGCCGCGCCCCGGCCGCCGCAGTCATCGCGCAGCCGGTCACGGCTGACCCCGCCCAAAGTGGTCACGACCTGCGCGTTTTTGTTGTAACGGGCTGTTTTGGCATCGGCGCGCCAGGCGGCGCATTTCACCCTGTCCAGGTTGTGCAGGAATGGCAGGCGGGCGAGCGCGCGGGCAGGGGAAAAGCCGACCGCGCGGTTCCTGGGCCGGGTGTAGGTGACGGTGTACCTGACGTCCTGAACAAAAGGAATGAACTGATGCCTGAAATTTTGCCCTTTAAGCTCCCCGCGCGTGCGCGCCGGCAGAGTTTCCATAAAGGCGAAACCCATGCCCAGAAGCAAAGTGGACCGGCTTGTGGAATCGCTGCCTATGCGCGACCCCAAAGGTTTGGCGGCGTAAAACTCCCTGAGTTTCTGAATGTTGCGCAGTATTTCCGTGAACAGGGCGCATCTGTCGCCCCGTTGCGCCTCGTCCAGGCAGGCCAGCCTGCCCAGGCAGTTGCGGATCAGGCGTTTCAGGGCCACGGCGCTGCCTTCGTTGATCGCGTACTGCAGTTCGCTGACGGCTTCAAGGTCCGGCATCCTGCCTTCGGCGTAATTCTTGAGGTTGTATATCTCAAGATGGCTGATCATGCCCCGGCATATGTAGATCAGTTCCAGCACATCCTCCACATAGAGGTTGCAGAGGTTCAGGATAATGTGCGAGGGGCTGCGCAGGGCGGTGAGTTTTTCAACCAGTTCCGCCGGGGTCAGGCGCATGATTTCCGGCGGAAGCTCCGTGCTTTCAGGGTCCGGATCCGGCAGAACCAGGGGATTTTTGTCCCGGTTCAGCCATTCGCGGTTGATGACGTCGGGGTTGAGTTCGTCCGCGGGCCCGGGGTCCGCGGCGGCGGTCTGCTCGTCAAGGGCCTCGCGGATGCGGCGGTATATGAAATCCGCGAGATGGGTGCGCGAGCTCTGCCCCCGTCCCACGAAAGTCGAAAATTCATATGCGGATATCTCCCGCGGTTCCGCCCCGTAAACGGCGCCCATCTCGAAACGCAGGCGCCGGTTGTATTCGCCGAGCAGGCGCAGGATATAGAGGTGGTGGTATGCCGTGGCTTCGCGGCCCATGCTCATCAGGGCGCGGACGGCGCTGTCCTCGCGGAAGAACTCGACCATATCACGCCAGTCCGTGAATCCGCGCGGTTCCCAGACTATCTGCAGGGGACGGCCGCGGAAGACGGCCTGAAATTCCACCCCCACGCGCACCTTGATGCCCATGATGTCCGCGGCCTGGAGCAGTTCGGCCGCGGCTTCGGGTTCCACGAAATTGTAGTAGATGACGTCAAGGCTGCGGATGCCCTTGATCCAGGCGTCCATGATCAGGTGGGTCGGGGTTTTGCGTCCCTTGGTGTTGACGTCGTGTACATGGTGGTCGTAAGTGATCTGGTTCCATTCTTCCGGCATTTCCAGAAGGTAATAGCGGCGCAGCATCTTTCTGACTATCCTGCGCCGGCCGCTTGCCGCCCTGCGGAAATCGTGGGCCAGACGAAGCTGTTCCCCGGTATTGCCGCGAGCGCGGATCAGGCTCTTCATGATCTGGATGAGCACGCGCCCTGTGTTGTGGCGGAAGGAAGCTCCGGAAGACGACAGGACATCGGTATGCAGGGAACTCAGGGAATTGATGCGGTCTTGGGCGCGGCCTTCCTCCATGGTGTCCAGCAGGCTGACCAGAGAATAGGCCACGCGGATTTCCTGGGAAAGGGACAGTTCCTTGATGCCGTGCGGATGCAGGGCGGAATGGAAAAGACTGTGGTCGGCGTATTCCCGCCCTTCCTGAAGCCCGTCGCCGCGCTCAAGAAAACTGTTTACCGTGGCGAGCAGCCGATGGTCTTCAGCGTCGAAAAATACGGATTTGAAAAGCGGCATTTCCTCCCCGTCTTCCTTGCGGGCCGGGTTTTGTTCGTGCTACAGATTTCCGCACGGTCATCCGGGCGGCAACCGTCAGGTCGGCGCGAACCGGCCGAAAAGCACGTTTTCCGGCCGGCGGTCCCGCATTGAAAAGTTTACTCTTCAATGTGCACGGCAGTATGTGCGGAAACCATATTCACATACAACCCGAATGCGGTCAACCGTGCCGCACGCCCCCCGTGGGAAGGGCCCGATGCTTGAGCTTCTGCGCATCCGCAACCTCGCGCTCATTGAAGACTTGGAGCTGGAATTCGCCCCCGGCATGAACGTGCTCACGGGCGAAACCGGGGCAGGCAAAAGTTTCATCCTCAAAGCCCTGAATTTTCTTACCGGGGAACGTCTGGGGACGGATCTGGTGCGCGCCGGCAGCGACAGGGCTTCGGTGGAAGCCGTCTTCGACCTCGACGGGGAGGAACATATCCTGCGCCGGGAACTGACCGCCGCGGGCGGGCGCAGCCGCATCCTCATCAACGACCGCCTCTGCACCCAGGAAAGCATGCGCGAGTTGCGTTCCCGCCTGATCCTGCACAGCGGGCAGCACGGGCAGCAAAAACTGCTGCAACCCGCCTTCCAGGCCGCCGTGCTGGACGCCTTCATGCGCCGCCCGGACCTCACGGAGGAAAAAGACCGCCTCTGCGCGGAACTGGCCCGTTGCGCCGAAGCGCTGAAGACTCTGGACGACACGCGCGCGGCCTTGGAAGACAAAAGGGAACTCCTGGAATACCAGCGCGGGGAAATAGAAAAAGTCGCCCCCCTGCCGGGAGAAGAGGAAGAACTGGAACAGCGCCGCGCGGCCGCGCGCAAGCGGGACGCGGTCACGGAAAACGCCGGCCGGGCGCTGGCGACCCTGAACGGGGACGAGGGCCGGAGCGGGGCGCTGGTCAATCTGGCGGACCTGGAGCGCAGTCTGGACGCCCTTGCGGCGCTTGCGGACGAATTCGCCCCTCTGGCGGAAAGCGCGGCTTCCGCGCGCGCCGCGATCCGGGACTTGGAAAAGACGTTGCGCCGGGCCGCGCGCCCCGCCCCGCAGGAAGAAGCCGGCGAAGCCGTGGAAGCGCGCCTTTTCGCCTTGGCCCAGCTCAAGCGCAAACTGCGCCGTCCCCTGGACTCCATCCTGGCCCTGAAGAACGAAATCGTCGAAAACCTCGATTTCCTGGACCGTTGCGCCCTGGACCGCAGAAATCTGGAAAGGGAGGAGGGGGAACTCTGCGCCGCTCTTGCGGGATTGCTCACGGAACTTAATCCCGCCCGCGGGGAAGCGGCGGAGCGTCTTGCCGCCGCTCTGGAAGACGAACTGAAGGGACTGGGCTTTTCCGAACACCTGCGCGTCAGCTTTGAATTTTCCCCCCGTCCCTTGTACGGCGGGCGCGTGGACCTGCAGGAGCGGGTCGCCCGCATCTTTTGGCGGCCGAACCCCGGACAGCCGGCCCAACCCCTGGACCGTATCGCCTCCGGGGGCGAACTCTCGCGTTTTCTGCTGGCCGTGATCAGTCTGATGGGCAGGAACACGCACGAGCGTCCCACCCTGATTTTCGACGAGATCGACTCCGGCGTGGGCGGGCTGACCTTGAACCGCGTGGCCGCGGGGCTGGAAAAGCTGGCCGCCTCGCGGCAGATGCTGCTCATCACCCATTGGCCGCAGCTTGCCGTGCGGGCCGAACGCCACTTCATCGTCAGCAAGGAAGTGCGCGACGGGATCACTTACACCCTCTGCCGCCCGGCCGCGCCCGAAGAAATCCCGGCGGAACTCGCGCGCATGTCGGGCGCGCCGATATAGAATCCATGGATTTCTGCAATATTCCGCCGCTAGGAGCCTGTCGGACTTTGCCTTAAAATATTTATAACATACTGAAATTATTATATACGGCTTTCATTGATCGGATTTGCTATATATAAAAATATCAGTACGTTACAGAAAATACATGCTTAAAGT
>JAISRC010000068.1 GCA_031273845.1 Desulfovibrio sp. | reverse complement strand
TTTTGAAACGCCTCCACCGGCGCTTAACGGTGAAAGCAAGTTTCGCATACGCCTGCGAAGCGGGCGGTGGCGCTTGGCGCATACGCCGCCTGAGCATTTTCAACTTTGAAATGCTCTAATACTATTTTCTATTCCTGATGTAACATAACGACTTATTTATATCTTGTATTACAATAGGTTATGTGCGCTGATTACAACGACAGCCGGAGGAAACGGTAAAAGATTTCCATGCGGAAATCCGCAAAGCGCTTTGACGGCATGACAGACCACCACCCGGGGCCGAATCAGACCTTGACCAGGAAATTGTCCGCCGAGGCATAGGCGCAGGGCACATAGGCGTCCGCTTGGGCATCGTTCAGCCAGACGTTGTCCCCGGTGCGGTAGCGGAACTTGTAGTCCTGACCCTGCGGCAGGTCTATTTCCAGAACAAAGCTGCCGTCCTTCATGCGTTTCATCGGATGAGAAGTGTCGCTCCATTCGTTGAAGTCCCCGACGAGATACACTTCCTTCGCGTCCGAGATCTCTTCCGGCGTCAAACGAAACCTGACCTTACATGATGCGCGGGTTTTAAGAAAATTTTTGGTGATGGACATAGGCCGTACTCCTTGCCGGCGCACAGGCGCGGATGCTTCAATCCACAACAGGCAACGGCCGCCGAATGACTCCGTCCCGGCGGATGGGAACCGGCCCGGCTTGCCCCCTCCCTGAAAGGAAAGGCTTACCTGAAGTGTGCTCCCTAGCTTTGTCGGGAGTCAGGTTGACATCTCCCCGAAGGGAGAGCTTTCAAACCATAAAGGAAACTTTGCTGAAAACTATCTGCCGAAAGTCCATATACCTCATTTGTAGAGCAAACTACATATAATCGCAAGAACAGTCAAGAAAAAACTCTCGACAGCTTTCCGGATACGCGGACACGCATCTCGGGCAGGCGGGGGAGCGGCATGCGCCGCGATTTTTCGGGTGGAACGGGATACTTTGTTGCCGATGCGGCCCCGGCGGGGAAGGTCAACCCGCGAGCATACGCAGGTTTTCTTCGAATTCCGGCTTCAATTCTTCGGCCCGGTCGGGATCTATGCCGCAAAGCCCGAAAACCGAGGCAAAAAGCAGATCGGGCGTCAAGGCTATGGTGTGCATTCCGTTGCTGATGCGGTACATTTCCCCGTCCCTGGACACGACGTAATGCCTGCGCGTTTTTTCCACCCCTGAAGAGGATACGATGGAATAAACCTGCTCATCCTTGTCCGTTACGAAAAGACGCAGGCGGGTCAAGGTGGCCGACTCATCGGCGTAATACGAGATTTCCGAGTACAGTTTGCCGAAAAAATGCAGTTCGGCGCCGTTGTCGCTGCGCAGAAAGACCTTTTCCATATGTGTCTCGGTAGCTGACTTGCTCATGCCTGCTTACTCCCGCCAGGGTTCAACGCCCTGAAATTTACAGCCCGAACCGTCCGGTCCCTTTCCCCGGCTCGGCACTTCATTTCTCGCCCGCGCCCGGCAGAGTCAACTGAATCTGCCGCTTTTTGTCAACGGCCTTGACGGCTTCCCGCTCACGGCGCGCTTCATTTTCCCGTATTTCTTCGTCCGCCGCTTCCTCGGCGGCAAAAAGCTCTCCGCCGCCGCGTGCGCCCCAAAAAGACGCCAGTTCCCTTCTGGAGATACGAAAATCGCGTACGCCGAGCTTGGCCGCTTTCAATTCTCCGTCCCGGATGGCGCGGCGCAAGGTTTCCCGGTGGCAACTCAGGAGATCGGCCGCCTCAGTCAAGGTAAACGTTGTCTTCGTCGGAGGCGCGCTCATGCGTGTAACACCATTTTACCCCGATTTTTCTCCCTTGCTTTTGCCATTACCCGTAACAAGCGTTCTTTGTCAACTATATTCCTTGCATTATCGTAAAAAATCGCAAATATTTTTTTCAGCACGGTTTATGTCGTCAATGCCTGCCGTTTACCGTACAAGACACTCATGTCCGGCAAAACGTCCTCAACGCCCTGCGATGCACGCGCCGCCTGCCGCTGACCTTGGGGAAAGCGCTTTACATATTTGACGCCGGCGCTTACGTTACGGACGATGAAAAAAAGACTTTCCTGTTGCCCGGCGCATCTGTTGATCCCGCTTGTCCTCTCTGTTTTGCCTTCTTTGGCTGTTTTGCTTTTTTTCGGCCCCGGAGCGGATATCGGGAGTTCTCTGTCGATCCTGATTCCGGCGACAGTGTTGTTCACCTTGGCGTTGAGCGCAGCTTGCGCGCTTTTTGCGGCCGTCGGGTTTTTGTGTCCTTCTTTGCGCGGGGCGCGGGCGGCGGCTGAAGCCCATAGCGGGGGGGATTTCGAAGCCCGCGCACAAGCGGCCGGTCTTGTACGCGAAGGCGCGGAACTGGCCGATGCGGTCAATGCCGTGGGCGAAGCCGCGCGGAAAACGGCGACGGAACAGGCGGGCGCGCGTCGGGTGGACGTTGCGGCAGGCAAGGCGCTGGACAGCCTTCTGGCCGGTCTGAGCCACGATGTCAGGCGTCCGCTGAACACGGTTGTCGGCGTGTCCTATCTGGCTCTCAGAAGCAATCCTGAACCCCGCCTGCTCGCTTGTCTTGAGAATATTTACGCCGCGGGCATCCGATTGCTGAAAATCATCGGCACAGTCATGGAACTGTCCAGAATAAACGCCGGCAAACTCGGCGCGCCCAGGACACCCGTTTCGCCGGCCGATACCGTCGCGGAAATCCGGCGTCATCTGCATATGCCGGCGCTCCCCGCCGGGAAAGAACCTGAAGACGCGCCTGTCCGGCGCGCCTTGGTCGCCGGCGGGGACGGGCAGCCTTCGGAAGAAGCGGTCGCCCTCCTGGAAAAAGTCGGATTCTCCGTTGCGCAGGCTGAAGATTCCGGAGCGGCGCGCATTATTCTGGAGCAGGCCTGCGCCGTGGGTGAACCCTTTGATCTGCTGCTGCTGGACCGGCATGTGCCGGACGCAGCCGTCATGGAAACGGTCCGGCACATCAGAAACAGCGCGCGCATCCGTCCGGCGCCGCTTATCTTCATACTCTCGGCCTACGGCAGAAAAAATATCCGCCTTCAGGCCGAGGAGGCGGGGGTGGATGCCTTTCTGCACAAGCCGGCGCATGAGGCCACCTTGCGCGCCGCCGTGGAAAAACTCAGCCCCGCGCGTGCGGACGGGCCGGGCGCGCCGGGCAGGACAGAGACGGGCGCGACGGACAGAGCGGAGGCGGGCGAGGTTCCCGTTGAGGAGAAGCCGGCGTGAAATTTTCTCTGCGCTCTCTTCTTTGTTGCCTGGCATTTGCGGCCGCATTGCCTGCCCTGTGTCTTGCCGCGCGCGGCATGTTCAGCGACCGGGACGCGGCCGTTGCGGAAGCCCGCGCAGGCTTGGCCGCGCTGCTGCGCCGGGGGGCGGACCCGCACGGCCCCTTTGAGAAAAAGGCGCACGCCTTGCTCCTGTCCTTGGCGGACAATGAAAGCATACGCATCGGACGCAGGACGGAGGTGACGGATCTTTTTGCGGAAATTTTGAAGAATAATCCGCAGTACGAGAACATTTTCCTGACCGATGCGGACGGACTGGTCAGAATTTCGGCCCGGCCTCCCGTGCGTACGGATGTGGCCGGGACGGACTATTTTGCGGCTCTGGCGCGGGGACTTCCCTTTTATGCAGGCGCGGCGTCTTCCGACACTGTTTCCGGGCGTGCCGCATTTTCGACAGCCGTTCCGCTTATTGACCGGGAGAGCGGCGGAATGACCGCTTGTCTCGCGGCGGAAGTGAAAATCGCCGCGGATGAGCGGGAAGCCCTGTCGCGGATACAGGGCGCGTATCTTTTTTTGCGTGACGCTTCGGGGCGTGTGAGTTGCCTGTATCCTCCGGACAGGGAGCGGTCCGGCGCTGCGGACATCCGCGCAGCGGACGCAGCCGGCCGGGACCGCGTTGTTTTTGAGCGCGCCCTCGTCAGCGGCGACTTGCCCTCCTCCTTCCCCGTACTGCGGCTTTCCGTGCCGGCCGGGGCCGTGTACGGCGCAGGCGACGGCATTGTGCGGCTGCGTTTGCCTTTCCTGATCGCGGCCGCGCTTTGCGGGTTGCTCGTCGCCTTTTTTGGAGGCGGCATCGCGGTCGCGCCGTTACAGGAAACGGCCTCCGCCGCCCGTGCTCTGGCCGGGGGGGGCGTCATGCCTCCCGCACGCCGCGCGCCGTCCGGGGAAACGGCGGCGCTTCGGGCCGCTCTGGACAAGACAGCCGTACGCCTGCATGAATTGAAGAAAAAAACAACGGAGGCCGGGACGGCCGGGGAAGAAGCGGACAAAACCTGGAACGAGGTACTTTTCTGCCTCGGCCGTGACATGCGCGAACCCGTGAACACCATTCTGGACATGGCGCATCTGGCCGCGCAATCGGAATGCGCGCCGCCCCTGCGGGCGCTCCTCGACAGGATTGACGCCGCCGCCGAGAGCCTCGGCACCCTGAGCGACGAGTTGGCCGCGCTGCCCGAGCCGACGCGGGACAAGCCGGTCGGGACGGATGCAGCCCCTGTCGCTTTTCAGGCCTGAGCGCGGGCAACGGCACCTCGCGCTTACGCCGCCTGCCCCGCAGGCCCAGGCGAAATTTGCTTTCGCCGTTAAACGCCGGAGGAGACGTCGTAACCATGATCTGCCGCGCCTTATCGTTCTGAGTACGGCCGAGAGCGTGCAACTGTTGCCGCATCGTCATTCCGAACCCTTGGGAAGCCTCAAGGCAGGCTCTGCGGAGCGCAACTTTCTTGTCATTCTGAACGAAGCGAAGCGGAGTGAAGAATCTATCTTAAAAAATCAAAAAAGATGGATTCTTCGCTACGCTCAGAATGACAAGACAAAAAATGTGGCAGATTATGATCAAAATCAAATTGCCTTAGAGAATTCTCAACTTTGAAATGCTCTAAATTGCCTTAAAGACGCAGGGTGCGCATGTACGATGTGGAACTCCTGAAGGATGCGCCGGACGGGGCAAGCCGCCTGAACGTCGTCCTGCCGGCCTTGGGGCGGGATATGGCTTTCGGCGGCGTTGCCTCGGCCTTGGAACTCGCGCGGAATCTCTCGGCTCACTACGCTGTCTGCCGTTTTATTTCCCTGTTTGAGGAAGAAACGTCCGTTGCGCCGCCCGCCGCGCCGGAGCAAAGGCAAGGCCGCTTCGCCCACCTGGAGAACAGCGCCGGACGGACGGAACTTTTTTTCGCGGCCTCGGGGGAGCGCTTGCCCTGCCATGAAAAAGATCTGTTCCTGATCACTTACCATGCGGGCTTCAGCTTCTGGGAAAAGCTGCACAAAGCCCGGTCGGGGCTGGGTCTCGCCCCCCTGCCGTTCTATTATTTCATCCAGGACTGGGAGCCGGGTTTCGCCCCTTTCGGACAAAAACACGCGCTTGCGCTGAAAAGCTATTCCTTCGGCGACCTGACCCGTGCGGTGATCAACTCCGCGGAACTGGCCGAACACATAAAAGCGAACGGCTGCCGCTTCTCCGAGGAATATCTGCTGAAACCGTCCATGAACAGGGATATGGCCGCCTTTTTGCGGCAAAGCGCCTTCATGTTGCCGGCCAAAGAGGGAGAGCGCATGATCCTGCTCTTTTACGGCCGGCCCGGATTGCCGCGCAACTGTTTTGAGGTCGGGGTGGAAACGCTGAAACTGTTTTTTGCCGGCCTGCCCAGGGCTGGGCGGGACAAGTTCGCGGCCCTGAGCGTCGGACTGCCGCATGAAGATATCCCCCTGGCGGACGGCGCGCTTTTGAAAAGCCTGGGCCGCCTGCCCATTGAGGAATATATCGCCCTGCTGCTCAAGGCGCATGTGGGCTTGTCGCTGATGATTTCTCCCCATCCGTCCTACCCCCCCATGGAGATGGCGCTGTTCGGGCTGGCCACGGTGACGACGGACTACGGCGCCAAAAAAATGCAGGGCGTTCACCCGTTGCTGGCATCCGCCCGCTGGCCGGAGCCGGAAGAACTGCTCGGGCTCCTGCGCCGGGCCGTGATCACGGCCTCCAAGCTGAAAAACAGGGCGCAGAGGGCTGTGCTGCCGGCATCCATGAGCGGTCTGGACTGGGCGGAAAACTTCGCTTCCCTGCGTATTCGACCCATTGTGCCGTAGGATTTCGGTAAAAAAACATGTTTCAATCCACAACCGGCGCCGGCCGCCGATTGACTCCGTCCCGGCGGATGGGAACCGGCCGGATTGCCCCCTCCCTGAAGGGAGAATTTTCAAATCATAAAGGCAATTTTGATGAAGACGGATTCTTTGCTGCGCCCGGAACAACAAGACAGGAGGCGCGGCGGATTATGCTTTTGCGAAAAGCTGTTGAAATATGTCCCCCGACATATTACTGTGGAGCGCAGACCTGAAAAAACGCCTTGAAACACTTCACCCGGAGGCACGCATTTATGAAAAGGTTCTGGATTCTTCTTATGGCCCTGCTTGTCCTTTCCGCCGGCATGGCGGCCACAGCCGCGGCGGCCGAAAAAATCGAAATCAAAATCGCCGGCATGAAACCGGAGGGTGAGCCGGAAACCCTCGGCATGTATAAATTCGGCGAAATCCTGGGTAAACTTTCCGGCGGCAAATACGATGTCAAGGTCTTCCCGAACAGCCAGTTGGGCAAGGAAAACGCTTACATCGCCAACACCCGGCGCGGTACTATCCAGATGTGTGCCACGGGCACGCAGACCTCGGCCCTATTCCCGGCCATGGCCATGCTCGAAACGCCCATGCTTTTCGAAAGTCTGGACCACGCCCGGCGCGCCATGAACGGCAAAACCTTTGAACTCATCAACAAGGGTTTCCCGGAAAAGTCCGGCCTGCGTACCCTGAACGCCTTCCCCCTGGGCTTTCGTCACTTTTATTCCAAAAAGCCCCTCAAGAGCATGGCCGACCTGAAAGGTCTGAAAATGCGCGTGCCCAACATCCCCCTGTATGTGAATTTCGCCAGGGAATGCGGCATAAGCGGACAGCCCATGCCCTTCGCCGAGGTGCCTGCCGCCCTAGATCAGGGCGTCATCGACGGCGGCGACAGCCCCTTTGCCGACATCGTGGCCCTCAAAATGTATGAAATCACGCCGAACATCACCCTGAGCGGGCATATCCTGGTCATCCACTCCCTGTATATCAACGAGGAGTTTTACCGGGGACTGCCGGAGCAGGACAGGCAATGGTTCGATCAGGCGGCGAAGGAATCCGCCGACCATGTGTGGGAACTGATCGCCGATCTGGAAAAGAACGCCGTGAAAACCATAGCCGAGGGCGGGGGCAAGATATCCGAACCCACGCCTGAATTCAGGGCGGCCATGGTGGAAGCCGGCAAAAGAAGCTGGAAGCTCTTTTACGACAGCGTCCCCAACGCCAAGGAAATTCTGGACAGCGCCGAAGAGTACAAGTAATTTCGATTCCAAATCAATGTACAATAGAAACCGCACGGATGCGGTTTCTATTGTACATTGCTATCGGATTATGGACGTTTACGCCGCCGAAGAGAGCGTTCACCTCTGAAAATCAGGGAGCCGACAATGGGCGACAGACCGTTATCCGGGAGCGCGGGGCCATCTCCGGCAAAGGCCGGGGAGGAACAGACGAAAAAAGGCGACACAAGGGGCGAATTGCTTTTCCAGGTGTTCTGCGCCGTGATTTTTCTCGGCATGATCGGCCTGGTTTTCTATAATGCCTTCCTGCGTTACGTCTTCGGCTCCAGTTTTGCTCCCAGCGAAGAGTGGGCGCGCTTTCTCTTTATCTACATCACCTTTTTCGGGGCCATCGAGGCCTTTTACCGCAACAAGCACATTGCCGTGGACCTCTTTGTCGGCCTGACCGGCGGCGCCGTGCGCAAAGGCCTGGACATCGTTGCCTCCCTGCTGACCCTGGCCGCCCTGGCCTTTCTGCTCTGGGGCGGCGTGGTGTTTCTGGGGCAGACCATGGATACCTATTCCGTGGCCACCGACGTCAATCTGGGTTTCATCAACGGCACCCTGCCCATAATGGCGGCCGCGGCCCTGATCATACGCGGGAGGGACTTCATCCGCCTGCTCCGCAAGCCCGCGGGCGAATTTACCCGCGCCGGGGCGCCCACGCTTGAAGAACTGCTGGACAAGGAGTGAGCCGTGGAACAGCTTGTCTACTTTTTCGGGAGCCTGTTTTTCTTCCTGGCTCTGGGCGTTCCCATTTCCATGGTTCTTGTGATCTGCGCCGCCGTGCTCATGTTCACGGCCGGCGTGTGGGACGTGATGACCATCCCCAACAGCATGCTGGACGGGGCGGACAACTTTCCCCTCATGGCCATTCCCTTTTTCATCTTCGCCGGTGAGATCATGGCCGCCGGAGGGCTGTCCAAGCGCGTGGTGCAGCTTGCCCAGCTCATCATCGGGCGGGTCAAGGGCGGCCTCGGCTACGCGGCCATCATGGCCAGCATCATTTTCGCCGGACTCATGGGCAGTTCGGTCGGAGAAGCGGCCGCTCTCGGCGGGTTGCTTCTGCCCATGATGAAAGAGGTCGGCTACGACCCCGGCCGCGCGGGCGGCATCATCGCTTCCGGCGCCATACTCGGCCCCATCATCCCGCCCAGCACCAACTTCATCATCCTCGGCGCCACGGTCAGCCTGTCCGTCACCAGACTGTTCATGATCGGTCTTTTCCCCGGTCTTCTGCTCGGCGCGGGGTTGTTGATCGTCTGGTGGTTCGTCGTGCGCAAGGACGGTTACACGGAAGTGCTGACCTTTACCCGGCAGGAGTGCGTCGCCATACTCAAGGATGCCAGCCCGGCCTTTATGCTGCCCGTCATGCTCCTCGGCGGCATCCGCTTCGGCGTGTTCACCCCCACGGAAGGCGGGGCCTTTGCGGCCGTTTTCGCCATAGCGGTGTGCATGCTCTGGTACAGGGAACTTTCCCTGCGCGAGCTTCTGCGCGTCAGCGCGGCCGCCGCGCGCACCACCTCGGTGGTCATGCTCATCGTGGCCACAGCTACGGCAGTCGGCTACTTCATCACCCTGGCCCAGATACCGCAGCATATAGCAACCCTGTTCTCCGGCTTCATAGACTCGCCGAAGCTGCTGCTGACCATCATCATGCTCTTTCTGCTTGTGGCGGGCATGGTCATGGACCTCACCCCCAACGTGCTGATTTTCGCCCCGGTGTTCTATCCCCTGATCCAGCAGGCGGGGATCGACCCTTACCATTTCGGTCTGCTCTTCATCCTCAACCTGGGCATAGGGGTCATCACCCCACCCGTGGGCACCGTACTCTATGTGGTCTGCGGCATAGGCAACATCCCGCTCATGCATCTGGTGCGTAAAATGCTGCCTTTTATCGTGGTAGAGGTAATCATACTCTTCCTGCTGGTGTATTTCCCCAAACTGTCCCTTGTTCCCATGCGCTGGCTGATATAGCCTGCCGTGAAAATACATTGCAAAACAGGACTCAAAAAGGAAATGCACTATGAACAAGCAGTACATCGTTGCCCTTGATCAGGGTACCACCAGTTCCCGCACTGTTGTTCTGAATCACGATGCCGTGGTTGTCGCCGTGGCGCAACGGGAATTCCCGCAGTTGTTTCCCCGGTCCGGCTGGGTAGAGCATGACCCCATGCAGATATGGGCCACGCAGAGCGCCACCCTGACCGAGGCCCTGGCTCTGGCCGGCATCACCCCGGATCAGATCGCGGGTATCGGCATCACCAATCAGCGCGAAACAACCGTTGTCTGGGAAAAAAACAGCGGCAGACCCGTTTACAACGCCATAGTCTGGCAATGCCGCCGCACGGCGGGTATCTGCGACGAATTGAGAAAGGACAAGGACTTTGACGCGTATCTACGGGAGAACACCGGCCTTTTGCTTGATCCCTATTTCTCCGGAACCAAGGTGAAATGGATTCTCGACAACGTCGCGGGTACCCGCGCGCGGGCGGAAAAGGGCGAGCTGCTTTTCGGCACAATCGACTCCTGGCTGATATGGCACATGACTCAGGGCCGCGTGCACGTCACGGACTACACCAACGCTTCGCGCACCTTGCTCTTCAACATCCACAAACTGGAATGGGACGACAATATTCTGCGCCGGCTCGGCATTCCCCGCTCCATGTTGCCGGAGGTCAAACCCTCGTCGGCCGTATACGGGCAGACCAACATCGGCGGCAAAGGCGGCATCAGGATTCCCGTTGCCGGCATCGCAGGGGACCAGCAGGCCGCCCTTTTCGGACAGCTTTGCGTTCGGGACGGCATGGCGAAAAACACATACGGAACCGGTTGCTTCATGCTGATGAACACCGGCGGCAAGGCGGTCATATCCCGGAACGGCCTCATCGCAACCTTGGCCTGCGGTCCCGCGGGCGAGGTCTGTTATGCCTTGGAAGGTTCCATTTTTGTGGCCGGTTCGGCCGTGCAGTGGCTGCGCGACTCGCTCAAGCTCGTTGCCGATGCCGCGGACACGGAATACTTCGCCGCCAAAGCGGAAAGCTCAAACGGCGTGTATGTAATTCCCGCCTTTACCGGACTCGGCGCTCCTTACTGGGACCCCTACGCCAGAGGGGTTATCGTCGGCCTTTCGCGCGGTACCGGTGCCAACCACATCATCCGGGCCACGCTGGAATCCATCGCTTACCAGACCAAGGATGTCCTGGAAGCCATGCAGGCCGATTCCGGCATCAGCCTCCAGGCCTTGCGGGTTGACGGCGGCGCGTGCGCCAACAACTTCCTCATGCAGTTCCAGGCCGACATTCTGGGCGTCGCAGTGGAACGGCCTGCGGTGCTGGAGGTGACGGCCCTAGGCGCGGCGTTCCTGGCCGGCATTGCCGTCGGTTTCTGGAAAAGTCTGGACGAAGTGAAAAACCGCATGAGCATACAGCGCGTTTTTGAGCCGTCTTCCGACAGGGAAAAACAGACAGAACGCTACAAGGGCTGGAAAAGAGCCATCACGCGCTCCCTCAAATGGATTGACGTGGATGAATGATTCCATCCACAACCGGCGCCGGCCGCGGATTGACCCCCTCCCGGCGGACAGGAACCGGCCGGAAATATGCTCCCGGCTTTGCCGGAAGCCAAGCGGAAATCCGTAAAAATCAGATTGCGTCAGAGCTTGTATGTCGTATCTGGGAAAAAATTGCTTCGTACTGGACCTTGACGGCACGGTATACGTCGGGGACAGACCCATACAAGGCGCAGTGGATTTTATTTTGCGCCGCCGGGAGGACTGCGACTTTTATTTTCTAAGCAACAACACTTCCAAAGGACCGTCCACCTATATAAAAAAACTCAACGGCATGGGCATTCCGGCCGAGGCCCGGCATCTGCTTTCCCCGACCTTGCCGCTGGTCGCCTACCTGCGCGTATCCGGCCTCGACAGGGCCTACCTTGTCGGCAACCGCGACTACGCAGCGGCCCTTGCCGAGGCGATGCCCGAACTGTACATCGGCCCGGAAGGGGCGCAGGCCGTCATCCTGGCCTACGATACGGAACTGACCTATGAAAAACTGAAGATTTCCACACACCTGTTGCAAAAACCGGAAACAGTCTATCTGGCCACTCACCCGGACCTGGTCTGTCCGGACCCCGAAGGCCCGTTGCCGGATGTGGGAAGCTTCACAGCTCTTTATGAAAAAACCGTCGGACGGCTGCCGGAGCGCATTTTCGGCAAACCCGACCCGGCTGTGCTCGACCCGCTTCCGTCCCTGTACACACGCGAGGAGATGGTCATGGTCGGCGACAGATTGAGCACGGACAAAAAACTGGCGGAAAACGCCGGGATAGATTTCGTCCTGGTCCTGAGCGGCGAGGCAACGGCGGAGGACGCGGCCGGCGAGGAACGCCGGCCTTGGCGCACGGTGCGCGACCTGGGAGAATTGTAGGCGGCGCTTATGAGAGACAGCCGGAAGACGCGGGTCGTGATCATAGGCGGGGGAGCGACAGGGGCCGGTGCGGCCCGCGACCTCGCCATGCGCGGCATCCCTTCCCTGCTCTTGGAACAGGGCGACTTCTGTTCCGGCGCCAGCGCCCGCTTCCACGGCCTGCTGCACAGCGGGGCGCGCTACGCCGTAGGCGACCCGGAAGCCGCGCGCGAATGCATTGAGGAAAACAGGATACTGCGCCGTATAGCGCCCGCCTGCATTGAAGAAACCGAAGGCTGGTTCGTGCGTGCCCCGGAAGATGATCCGGCTTACGAAGCCCTGTGGACCGAGGGTTGCCGGATCTGCGGCATAGAGGCCATGCAGCTTGATCTCAAAGAAGCGCGCAGGCTGGAAAGCGCGCTGACCCCGGAGGCGAGGGCCGTATACCGCGTGCCGGATTCAGCCGTGGACGGCTTCCGCATGATCCGGCATCACGCCATGGCCGCCCGTCGCCTCGGCGGAGAGCTGCATGCCTACACGCGGATTACGGCCATAGCGGTCGAGCAGGGCGCTGTGACCGGAGTGTGGGCCGAAGGAGCCGGCGAAAAGCGTTTTATACCCTGCGAATACGTCATCAACGCATCCGGCGCATGGGCGGGCGAAACGGCGGCTCTTGCCGGCCTGGACGTTCCCGTGTCCCCGGACAGGGGACTGTTGCTCGCCTTCAACCACCGTTTTACCGAGCGGGTGATCAACAGGCTGCGTAGGGCGACGGACGGGGATATTTTCGTCCCCCACGGGACCGTCGTCATTTTCGGCACCACCTCAACCCCCGTGCACCGGCCGGACGATACGGGGACAGACCCCGCCGAGGTTCTGCGCCTGCTGGACGAAGGTGAAATTCTTTTCCCGCGGCTGCGCGACTACCGCATCCTGCGCGCCTTCGCGGGGACGCGCCCCCTGTATTCCCCGGACCCGGCCGCAGGCCGTTCGGCCACGCGCAATTTCGTCATCCTGGACCATGAGGAGGACGGGCTGAAAGGCATGGCCACGGTGACGGGCGGCAAGTTCACCTCTTTCCGGCTGATGGCGGAAAAAGTCTGCGATCTGGCCGCGAAACGTCTCGGCGTTGATGCGCCGTGCCGCACGGCAGCGGAGCCGGTTCTGCCCGCGCCCTCCGAAGACCTTCTGCGCCGCGCCGGCAGGATTTTCCCGGCGGGCGGCGCGCAGCTCGCGGCGAACCGCCTCGGCAACGGGCTGGAAAAGGCCGTGGACGCGGCGGAAAAATTCCCTTGGAAAAAACTGTTGCTCTGCGAATGCGAATTGGTGACCCTTGCGGAATTTGAAGCCGCCGCTTCGGAGTCGCACGGGCTTTCTTTGAGCGACATCCGGCGGCGGACCCGCCTGGGCATGGGTACCTGCCAGGGCAATTTCTGCGCTTTGCGCGCGGGCGGCGCGTTGGCCGAGGCATCCCTGCGCGCGGGCGGCGCGCAGGCAGATGCCGGGCTGAACGCGGCGCTCTCTCCCCTGCGCATCTTTCAGGATTTTCTGGAGGAACGCTGGCACGGCATCCGGCCTCTGCTCTGGGGCAGACAGTTGCGGGAGGTGGAACTGGAGAGGGGCATTTACGCGGCCTCCCTCAATGTGGACGGCGCGCAGCCGGAGACGGACGCCTTCTCAACTCACGCGCAGCCGGAAACGGACAGCTCCGGGGGCCGCGCGCCGCCGGAGAATCCGGCCCGCAGGGACCCTGTGCGGCCGGTTGCGCGGCCGGACCCGGCCCCCCACCGGATCGGCTATGATGTCGTCGTCGTCGGCGCGGGGCTTGCCGGCATGGTCGCCGCCCTGCGTGCCGCCGAACGGGGCAGGAAGACCGCCCTCGTATCCTTCGGGGCCGGGACGCTGTCCATAGGCGGCGGGAGCATAGACATTCTGGGCTATATAAAGGGAGATCCCGTCCGAGGCGATCCTTTCGCGGCCTTTGACCGACTGGCGCCGGGGCACCCCTATGCCCTGATCGGGGCGGCGGCGGCGGCGGAAGCCGTGGAATTCATCAGAGACACGGCCGCGGCCGCCGGCCTGCCCCTGCTCCGGGCCGGAACGCGGGAACGGGGCAACGCTTGGTTGCCCACGGCGGCGGGAACGCTGAAACCGGCCTGGCTGACCGGGCCGGGCATGAACCCGGAAACGTTGCGCTCCGCAAGGTCTCTGGCCGTGGTCGGCGTGGAGGGCATGAAGGATTTTTCGCCCCGTCTGGTTATGGGCGGCCTGGAACGCAGCCCGCTGTTCGCGGGCAAAAAACTGTCCGCCGCCCTGCTCCCGCCGCCGCCCTTTCTGTCGGAAGCCGGCGGCCGGGACGCGACGATTCTGGACATGGCCCGTTTTCTGGATGCTCCGGACGGCCGGGACTGGTTGCGCCGCGTGTTGCCGGGGGCCGCGGGATCGGCGGATGCCGTTCTCCTTCCTTCCTTTCTGGGCGTAAGCAGCAGCGCGCGGACGCATGCCGATCTGGAGCGGGAGATGGGCATTGCCCTGGCGGAAACAGTCTGCCTGCCCCCGGCCGTTACCGGTCTGCGTCTGCAGAAAGCACTGCGCGCCGCGTTGCGCGGCGCGGGGGTGCCCCTGTTCGACAATGTCGAGATCAACGTGGCCATACTGGACGGGAAGCGCTGTCTGGGACTTGCGGCCGAACGCGAGGGGCAGCGGCGCGTTTTCCGGGCGAAGTCTTTTGTGGTCGCCGCCGGCGGACTTTTCGGCAAAGGCATAACAACCTTGCCGGGCAAGGCTTTTGAGAGTATCTTCAAAATTCCCGTCCCCGTGCCGGAGCGGCAGGAGCTTTGGTCCGATGCGCGCTTTTTCGGCCCTGGACGGCATTGTTTCGCCTCCATGGGGCTTGTCGTCAACAGGGACTTGCAGGCTGTGGGCGCGGACGGCGGGCCTTTGTTGTCCAACGTGTTTTTTGCGGGCAGAACTTTGGGGGGTTACGATTTCGCCTCGGAAAAATCAGGGAGCGGCGTAGCCCTTACAACAGGATGGTTTGCCGGCGGCAAGGCGTAAGCGTCCACGGGCGCTTTCGCCTTGGCCGGCGGGTAACGACGGAGGCTTCAAATGTATCCGAAACTTCAAACAAGGAGCGGATTTATGAAAGACGGCAAACCCCTGTATGTCGCCTTCGCGATGCTGGCGGGCCTTATTTTCGGAAGCGGCGCCACGCATGTTCTCGCGGCATCGTCTCCGGCCGCCTCTCTGAAAAATTTCAGTCAGGTAGCCGGAATTATCCAGGAGAAATGTATGGCCTGTCATACCCTCAACTACGAATTGCCTTTTTATGCGGCTATTCCGGGAATCAGGCAGATTATTGAAAAAGATTACAATGACGGCATACGAGCGATAAACCTTGATGAAGAATTTGGAAAAAGCGCGTCCGGCAAGCCTGTTTCCGAACCCACGCTGGCGAAGATGGAGTGGGTCACCGCAAACGAAACCATGCCTCCGCAGAAATTCACCGCCGTTCACTGGGGCAGCAGAGTTTCCGCACAAGAACGGAGCGCCGTTCTCGACTGGGTCAAAAGCTCCCGCGCCGCGCATTACGCAACGGGAACGGCCGCCCCGGACAAGGCCGACGAACCCGTGCAGCCCCTGCCCGACGCGCTGCCCACGGATGCAAAAAAGGTCGCCCTCGGGCAGAAGCTTTTCCAGGACAAACGCCTTTCCGGCGACAACGCCGTCGCGTGCGCAACCTGCCATCCGCTTGACAAGGCGGGTATGGACGGCCTGCGTTTTGCCGAAGGCATCGGCAAACAGGTCGGCGGCGTGAATGCGCCGACCGTTTTCAACGCCGTCTTCAATGTCCGGCAGTTCTGGGACGGCCGAGCCGCCGACCTGCGTGAACAGGCGGGCGGGCCGCCTTTCAATCCCATTGAAATGGGCAGCAAGGACTGGGAGGAAATCATCGGAAAATTGTCCGGCGACGAAGCGCTGACGGCGGAATTCAAGGCCGTATACCCCGAGGGTTATACAGGGGCGAATATCGAAGACGCCGTCGCCGAATATGAAAAGACGCTCATCACCCCCGACAACCGCTTTGATCAATGGCTTAAAGGAAAGAACAATGCCATATCGCAGACGGAAGCGGCGGGATACGAACGCTTCAAAGCCTACCGTTGCGCATCGTGCCATGTGGGCAAGTCCTTGGGCGGCCGGTCTTTTGAATATATGGACCTGAAAAAAGACTATTTCGCGGACCGCGCCTCCTCTCTGGATTCGGACGCGGGATTGGGCGGTTTTACCAAAAAGGAAAGCGAACTGCACAAATTCAAGGTGCCCAATCTGCGCAATATCGAACTGACCGCGCCGTACCTGCATGACGGAACGCACACGACCCTGGACAAGACAGTGGAAACAATGGGCATATATCTCGCGGGCATGGAAATTCCCCAACAGCACAGAGAACTCATTGTAGCGTTTCTGCGCACATTGACGGGAACATATCAGGGCCGGCAATTTGAAGGCCGGGTGACGCCGCAGTAAAAAAGCGAAGGAAACGCTGATTTATTTCTTTGAGGAGGCTCCGCCCCGATTAGAGCATTTCAAAGTTGAGCATACTCTATGATCGCACTGGAGCGGGAAAACACGGGAAAAGTTTCTTTTGAAGGCAAAGGCATGGATTCCCACGGGCCGCAAGCGGCCCTCGGAATGACAGAAAGTTGTCATGAATGCCGATGGGTTGTCATTGCAAGAGGGTTGCCGTTGCGAGCGGCGAAGC
>JAISRC010000158.1 GCA_031273845.1 Desulfovibrio sp. | reverse complement strand
GATCGCACTGGAGCGGGAAAACACGGGAAAAGTTTCTTTTGAAGGCAAAAGGCATGAATTCCCACGGGCCGCAAGCGGCCCCCGGAATGACAGAAAATTGTCATGAATGCCGGTGAGTTATCGTTGCACAGAGAGTTGTCATTGCGAGCGGCGAAGCCGCGCGGCAATCCATGCCTTTTAGAGCATTCTCAATTTTGAAATGCTCTAAACGCCGGAGGAGGCGTCTCAAAATCAAATTGACTCAGAACGGCCAGACGTTGTCCAGAAGCCTGGAGAGCCAGCCCTGACGCTGCTTGTCGGCAAGTATGCCCTTGCCGTAGTATTCGACCTTGGAATCCGCAAGCTGGGTGGAATCCACGGAGTTGTCCGGTCCCACATCCTGGGCGCGCACCAGCCCGCTGACCACCATGTACTGCGTTTCGTCATTGACTCGGACCTCCCGCGCGCCCTGCACCTGCAGAACCCCGCCGGGCAGGACCTGGAGCACGCGCGCGCCGATGGTGGCGGTGACGTAATTTTCCCGTTTGGTTTCGCCTGTGGCGCTCAGATTGGACGTCGTCCGCGTGGAGAGCAGGGGGGCGGTGCCGACACTGCCGCTCAGATAGCCGCCCCGGCCCGGCACAATTCCCGTCTTTTCGCGTCCGAAGAACGCGGTGACAAGGAGGTCCTGCTCGGTTTGCTTGTCCGCCGTCGTATCGGCTTTGCTTTTGGACTTGGAGTTTTCCACCACCTTGATCATAACAATGTCGCCCACCCGGCGGGCGCGGTTGTCGGCATAAAGGTCGGGGCTTTCGGCCGAGCTGTATATGGAGCCGGGATTGTCGGCACGCTGCTCCGGCTCGGTATATGTCTGGGCCGGGGTCATGGGCAGGGAAGGCACGGCGTAGGAACCGGAGCCGGCACAGCCGGGGAGCGCGGCCGCGAAGAGCAGAACGGGGAATATGCGGCTGAGTTTCATCACAACTTCCTTTATTATTTGGAGGGTGCCGGTCAGTTTTGACGTATCGGCTGCGGCGCAGGCATTGTTGCGCCTTGCCTCCCGAAATGCTTCCTTCAGGGAGGGGGCGATCCGCCCGGTTCCCATTCGCCGGGACGGAGCCGGGCGGCGGCCGGCGCCGCTTGCGGATTGAAACCGCGCGCCGCGTTTATGCCGACTGTCTGCGCATCGCGCACCTGGGCGAACACTTCCTTGCGGCTTTGCAGGTTGCGTACGGGGATGCTCTCGCCCGCCGCGCCGTCCGCCAGAGCTTCAGCCTGGGCGGCAAGGCGCACGTTTTTTCCCTCATAGAGGACGGTTACTGTTGTTCCCTTGCGTACGGTGGGCACCGGCGCAAGATCGCCCCGGCATATGACCTGCTCGATGCTCAGGGGCCGGACAAGCCGCCAGGGGCCGCCGCGCCCGTCCCAGGGTTCCCCGCGCAGGCCGGCAAGATTCATGCGTTTGTAAGTTATTTTTCCATGGTCCAGCAGATCGTCCCTGTTCATGCCGACAACGGCGCAGGGGACATCAGCCCAGCATTCGGCCGAAACAGTGCCACTGAGTTTTTGCCGTACCGTGCCGTCCACCTCGAGCACGAGCAGGCGCACGCCGACCCGTCCCGGCTCCGCCCTGCGCGGCGTTTCCATAACCAGTTCCTGGCCTGCATGCTCCAGAAAGATATGCCGGGGCAGACGAAAATCTTTGAGCAGCACTTCTCCCGGCAGGGCGGACAGAAAGGACGTCAGTTGCTTTTCCACCAGGGAACGTATTTCCTCTCCGCCGACCAGCACGCCGCCGCGCCGCAAGACCATGGATCCCGGGAACAGGCAGTAGGGAGCGAGGTCTTTCATAGTCATCATGACGGCTTCCTGCAGCTTCGGGCGGGTCATGTTCATGGCGCGGCCGCTTTCCGGCGGGGCGGGCCACAGCTCGCGCACGGCAAGTTTTTCCCAGCGCTCCGGCGTCACGCCGCCCACCGGCACGGCGACTTCTCCCAGAAGTACCCTGTCTCCGCGCACGACCGCGGCGTCAAGAAAGCGGATGAAAGGCCCTCCGCCCCATGCGTTTTCCCCATACCTCGCGTTTTCCCCGGCCCTTGCCGGAACGGCCTGCAGGGCCAAGAAGATGAGGAGGAGTATGCCGGCTGCGGATTGAAACATGATTTATGATCTCTTGAGTTGAACGGCCACCTGGAGCATCGAGTCCGAAGTCTGGATGGCCTTGGAATTCATCTCGTAAGCCCTTTGGGCCACGATCATGTTCACCATTTCATCCACCACTTCCACGTTGGACATCTCCAGGAAACCTTGGGCTATGGTGCCCACATTGTCTTCGCCTGGCACGCCTTCTATGGGGTCGCCCGAGGCCTCGGTGGTGGTGTAGAGGTTGCGGCCTCTGGCTTCCAGACCGGCCGGATTGATGAAGGTGTACAGGGGGATATCCGCGGCGGCCAATTCTTCGCCGGCGGCGTCCAAGGCGGAGATATGGCCGTTTTCCGTAACCACGATATTTTTGGTTTCCTGGGGCACGGCAAATTCCGGTTGCAGGACGTAGCCGTTGGCCGTGACCATGGTGCCGTCCTGGTTCAGCTTGAAGGCCCCGGCCCTGGTATAGACTTCTTCGCCGTTGACTATGACCTGAAAAAAACCGTCGCCCTCAATGGCCAGATCCAGAGGGTTGCTTGTATTCTGATAATCGCCCTGCGAAAAGAATTTGTGCACGGTGGTGGGGCGCACGCCGAGGCCGACCTGTATACCTGTGGGAATGGTCTGGGCGGCATCGGCGCCGGTGACTGTTCCGGCTATGCGCAGGTTCTGGTAGATGAGATCCTCGAACTCGGCCCGGCTTTTTTTGAAGCCCGTGGTGTTCACGTTGGCGAGGTTGTGCGAAATCACATCCACATTCAGTTGCTGGGCCACCATGCCTGTGGCGGCCGTCCAAAGGGAACGCATCATGACAATTGTCCTCCCGACAAACGCGTTCTATGCCACGTTTCAAGGCGATTTGATTTTGAGATGCCTCATCCGGCGCTTAGGGCATTTCCAACTTTGAAATGCCCTATTGCGCGCCGGTTGCGGCCGGAACGCATTCCGCGCTCTTGATGCGCGGCGCGCGGCAGATGCCGCAGTTTACCAGCAGGTCCATGAGCAGGGTGCCGGCCGTTTTTGCCGGACCTGCGGGCCGCGAACCGCGACCCGCCTCGGCCGGAGAAAAAAGGAAAGGCCCCTGTCCCGCGCGGGTGAAGGGTTCGGGGACAATGTAAAAATCGGCATCAAGAATATGGGTTCCGCTGTGCATCACGCTCGTCCTCTGCCTACTTTCGAGATTGTTTCCTTGTCCACGGCTTCCGTGGTCTGCATGACCTTGGCGTATGCCTCGTACTGGCGCTGGGCCTCGATCATGTTCACCATTTCATAGACGGGATTGACGTTGGACACTTCCAGAAAGCCTTGCGCCATGTACCCGTCCGCTTCTATCTCAGCAAGATTCGTGCCGGGACGCTGCCGGTACATGTTGCCGCCCAGTTTTTCCAGAAACAGGTGATTATCCACGTCCACCAGACCGATCTGGCCGACCAGTCCGCCGTCGGCGTAAATCGCTCCGTTTTCGGCGATGGTGAAATTTTTTATGCCCGGGGGCACTGTGAGTTCGCCTCCGTCGCCGAGTACCGGAAACCCCTGCTCGGTCACGAGCATGCCTTCGTTGGTCACCTGAAAATGTCCGTTGCGCGTGTAAAAATCCCCCTGCGGGGTACGCACCTTGAAAAAGCCGTTTCCGGCTATGGCCAGATCAAAAGGCGCGTTGGTGATTCTCATGGATCCCTGCTCAAAGTCCGTCTTGGCATAGGCCAGACGCGCCCGCGCCAGATGCACCGGCTCGGGGAACAGTTTCTTCTGTTTCAGGTGGCTTTGCGCTTCCATGATCTGATCATGGGCATACATGAGAAAGGTATCCCGGAAGGCGAGCATGTCCCGCTTGTAGCCGGTGGTGTTCACATTGGCCAGATTGTTGGCGATGTTGTTCATGCGGTGCTCGTTGGAGAGCGCGCCGAACAGGGCGGTGTACATGGAATTCTGCATGCTTCCTCCGTCTGTTTCCGGACTGCGCGGACAAGAATCCGACGCGGCGCAGACCGTGAAGCAATTTCCGCGCCATAGGTAAAAAATTAACAAAATAAAAGGAATATACTGTGGTGCCGGTGCAGACGCCAAAAAAACGGCAGGCCTTTTTCAGATTTTTATAGTCCTGCCATGCAGCGAGATTTTCGCTTGACTCTCGGCCTTGCCGGGAGCATATTTTCGATAATCCCGGATATTGCTTGCGAGGCAAGGCACGACTACGACCGCGCCGTCGCCGACACTCCAAAACCGCGAGGATACGGCTTTGGAGTGAAAACCGAACAAGGAGGAAGCCATGCCTTTTATCTGGGCGGCGCTTATGCCGCATCCGCCTGTTCTGGTGCACGAGGTGGGCAAGGGCCGGGAGCGCGAAGCATCCCGCACCCTGGAAGGCATGGAACGCCTCCGCGCCGCCCTGACGGACATAAACACCGCGCAGGCACCCGATGTTCTGCTCGTGCTTTCGCCCCACCAGCCCCATGTTCCCGGCGCGCTGTTCATCAATGTCGCCCCGGCGATGCGGGGCAGCCTTGCGCGTTTCGGCGCTCCGGAAGTGAAGGTGGCTCTCAGGGGGTCGGAAGCGGCCCTCGGCGAATTGACGACCGCTCTGAAGGCCGGGGATATTCCCTGCGCCGGCGGTGACATGCCGGACATCACCCAGGACCACGGCGCCGTTGTTCCCCTGCATTTCATTCTCCCGACTTTCCCGGAAGGGAAAGTCCCGCCGGTGCTGCTCGCCGGACCCTCCGGGCTGTCCCTGGACCATGCCCTTGCCTTGGGCGATGTTCTGCGCGCCCTGCCGGGCGAACGGCGCTGGGCGCTGCTGGCCGGCGGTGACCTCTCCCACCGTCTGAAAAGTGATGGTCCCTACGGCTTCGACCCGGCCGGTCCGCTTTTCGACGCCGCTGTGGTGGAAGCGGTGAAACTCGGCGACCCGGTGCCGCTCCTGAAACTGGGGCCGGAGAAAATCGCCGCGGCCGGCGAATGCGGCCTGAGATCCGTCCTCACCCTGCTCAGGTTCACGCGCGCCCCTCTGAAGCTTTTTTCTTACGAAGGTCCCTTCGGGGTAGGATACTGCAACGCCCTTTGGGCGAACCGGGACTTGCCTGCCCGGGGACTTACGCCCGACGGACCCCGACTCGCCGGCAAGCCGCGGATAAGCGTCAGGGTTCTTCCTTCGGTTTCTCCGGCCCGCACCGCGCCTTCAGCTCCCAAAGGCGGGCATCCCTATCCCCGTCTGGCCCGCGCGGCCATAGCCGCGTTGCTGGGCGGGCGTCCCGCGCCGAATGCGGCGGACGCGAAAGCTCTTGCCCCGCAGCAGGAACTCTGGACTCCGCGCAAGGGGTGTTTTGTTTCCATAAAAAACAGGGACGGCTCCCTGCGCGGTTGCATAGGCACCTTTCTGCCTGTCAAGGATGGGCTTGCCGCGGAAATCACGGCCAATGCCGCGTCCGCCGCGACCCGCGATCCGCGTTTTCCTCCCATGCGCCCGGAAGAACTGCCCGGTGTGCGTATCTCCGTCGATGTGCTGAGCGAGCCGGAACTCGTGCGGCCCGGCATGAAACTGAACCCGAAGGTTTACGGCGTCATCGTCGTCAAGGGAGGCAGGCGCGGGCTTCTGCTGCCGGATCTGGAAGGCGTCGACAGCGTGGAGCGGCAACTGGCCGTAGCCGCGCAGAAAGGCGGCATACTTGATCCGAAGGGAGCGGAAATTTACCGTTTCACGGTTGACCGCTACTATGAAGACGGCGCGGGGCCGACCGCATGAAGACCCGTCTGCGGGCGCCGGGCGCATAAAAACGCATTTGGGGAAATCGTTATCGGCGGGACTGATATGCGCGCCGTCCACGGCCCTTCCTCACACAAGACTGATTATGGGCATGACCACGGGATCCCTGTCCAGGATCTTGCGGAAAAAACGGCGCAACACGGAACGGATGGTCTCCTTGAGTTTGTCCGGGGCCGCGCCGGGGCTGCCCTTGACCTCCTCAAGCACCAGCCTCCCGGCCTCCTCCAGCACATGGTCATAACGGCTCTCGAAAATAAAACCCTTGGAAAATATTTCCGGGCCGTACAGTATGTTCCGCGACTCCTCGTCCAGCACCAGAACCACCACAACCATGCCTTCACCGCCCAGAATATGCCTCTCCCGCAACAGTATCCGTCCGACATCCCCGACCCCTTTGCCGTCCACCATGACGGATTCGGCCTCAATAGGCTCTTCCAGAGTGATACCGCCCGGCGTCAGGGTAAAAGGGCTGCCGTTCTCAAGAACCGCCGTGTTCAGTTCCGACACCCCGCACTTGCGGGCCAGACGCGCGTGCTTGACCAGATGGCGGTATTCGCCGTGCACGGGCACAAAACAGCGGGGACGCACGGCCCGGATCATCTCCGTAAGCTCTTTCTGCTGGGCGTGGCCCGAGGCGTGTACGGGATTTTCCTTGTCGTAGTAGACCTCCGCCCCGAGCCGATAGAGGTTGTTGACCAGAGTGTTCACGGCTATTGTGTTGCCGGGGATAAGACGCGAGGACATGATCACCATGTCTCCCTCATGCACGGAAAGGTGCTTGTGCCCGCCCGCCGCTATGCGCGAAAGAGCGGACAGCGGCTCACCCTGCGATCCCGTCACCAGAAGCACAGCCTTGCCGTCGTTCAGCGGAGGCGCTTCGGCGGCGTCAAGATAGAGATTTTTCGGAACACGCAGGCGCTTCAGCTCCTGCGCCATGCCTATGTTGTTCACAAGACTGCGCCCGCCGACAATCACGCTCCTGCCGGTTTCCTCCGCGCAGTCGAAAACCTCCTGTATTCTCTGGATATGACTGGAAAAAAGCGTAACTATCACCCTGCCCCGCGCCTGCCTGAACAGACTGCGCAGATTGGCGAGCACTTCGCGCTCGGACAGGGAATGCCCCTCCATTTCAATGTTCGTGGAATCGGAAAGAAGCAGGGCAGCTCCGCCCTTGCCCGCAAAGTCCCGGAACGCGTTGAGGTTCGTCCCCGTTCCGTCCGGAGGATCAGGATCAATTTTGAAATCCGCCGTATGCACCACTCTGCCGGCCGGCGTTTCCACCCCCAGGGCCATGCCGTCAATGATGCTGTGGCATACGGGAATGAAATGGAAGGTCATGTCCCCGAGGACAAGGGGGACGGCAGGGTCTATGGTCACAAGTTCCGCGTTCTCCAGCAGCCCGCGCTCGCGCAGTTTGTGTTCCACCAGTCTGAGGGTGAAGGGGGAGCCGAAAACAGGAACGCGCAAATCCGGGAGCAGCCAGGGCAGGGCGCCGATGTGATCCTCATGCCCGTGGGTGAGCACAATGCCCCGGATATCCTTTTTGTTGTCCGTGATATAGTCGAAACGCGGGATGATGACGTCCACGCCCAGATGATAGTCGCTCGGAAACATCAGCCCGCAGTCTATCACCACCTTGGTCGTCGCCGTACTCCAGACCATGCAGTTCATGCCGATCTGCCCCAGGCCGCCGAGGGGCACAACAGTCAGCCAGGAATCGGGATAGGCCTGTTTGCCGGTATAACGCCGGGGGGAAAGTCCGAATATGCCGTCATCCATGCCGCGCCCCTACGCCCCGCCGATGGCGCTGAGACGCCACATGCCCTGCGATTCCGGCCCGCGCGCAAAGGTCCACAGTTCGGCGACCTCAGTCGCTTCCGGCTCCGCGCCAGTGCGCATCAGTACATTGAAGGCCGTCTGCGCCGTCTGCGTTTCACCCTCGCTCCGCACATCCTTCAGTTCGGCCTCAATCATGACGATATCCGTTTTCACCGGCTTGGGATTCCTTTCAGCCTGTTTGCGCAGGACATCCAGCATCTCCGGCGTGACAAAGGGAGTCAAAGCGGAAATGTCGCGTGAAGCCCAGGCTTTCTGCAGGCGGACGTAGAGGGTGCGCGCGCCCTGCAGAAAATCGGCCGCGTCGAAACCGTCCGGCAACACGACTCCGGGGGCCACGGACACTTCCGCCGGGGCTTCGGCCGACTTCTTTTCCGGGTCGGAACTCAGGTAGCCCCACATGGCCTCGGCCCTTTGACGCGCCGTCGCGCGGGGCCGGGCGTCTTCCCGCATGCTTCGGGGAACGTCGGGACCGCCCGACCCGTTTTCCTCCGCCGCACCGCCGCCCATGCGCCGCGACCAGACATTGTCGCGGGACCCGCGCTCACGCGCGCCGTCGCCGTTTTTCCCGCCTCCGGCCTCTTCTCCGTCCCTGCCCGCGCCGCCACGGTCCGTATCGACAGGACCGGAAGGGCCGGGGTTTCCGTCCACCGTGAAACGGTCCTCGCCGTTACCCCGGGACCGGCCGGCATGCACCAGACGCAGGGCGACAAGGGCCAAAACGGCGACCGCCGCCATATCCGCCGCGCCGGCGCCCGTATAGGGATAGCCGAAAAGCAGCGATCCTGTGAAGCTGCCGGCGAACAATCGTTCCGTAAGCGAGGCTTCGTCTTCGGCCGCCGTTGCCGCAAGGGGGGCACCGAGCAGGCAGAAGAGAAAAAAGACCGGCAAAAAAAAGCTGCTGTATTTACGCATGCTGTATCCTTGATCTGCACTGAAGCAACGTACTACCTGGGCACGGCATCTCCTTCCACCGGCCTGCCCTGGTATCTGCCGGTCAGGGTGCGCAAAAAAGCGACGATCAAATCGCGGTCCGCCTGCGGAATACTGATCCCTGAAAGATAAATTCCCATGATTCTTACAGATTCGTCGAGTGTCTCCACCGTGCCGTCATGCATGTAGGGGGCGGTCAACTCTATGTTGCGCAGGTTGGAAACCTTGAATTTGTGCAAATCCTCCGACTTGCCGGTAAAGGACTTCAGTCCTTCGTCCGAGGGAAGCGAGCCGCCCCGGTCGGCGAAATAATCCCGTTTCAGGTCCATATATTCAAAAGACTGCCCGCCCAAGGTTTTACCCACATGGCAGGAAGCGCAGCGGTAATCCTTGAAGCGCCTGTACCCGGCGGCTTCTTTCTCGTTTACGGCATTGTCGTCTCCTTTCAGCCACAGATCAAAACGGCTGTCCGGGGTGATCAGGGTCTTTTCATAATGGGCCACGGCATCGGTTATGTTCGCTCCCGTCCAACCGCCCTTTTCCTCGGCGCCGCCCCGGAAAACGGGATACATGGACAGGAATTCGTCCAGCAACGGCTTGTCCCTGACCAATTTTTCGATAATGGAATCCCAGTTTTCGCTTGCCATCTCCACCGGGTTGAAAGGCGGCTGCGCGGCCTGCTCCTGCAGGTCGGCGGCCCTGCCGTCCCAGAACTGGCGGACATTGAAGGCCGCGTTGAACACAGTCGGCGCGTTGGCGTTGCCGAGCAATCCTCCCACTCCTTGAGAAAAGCGGTGCCCGTCCGCTCCGCCCTTTTCCAAAAGGTGACATGAGGCGCAGGAAATGCTGTCATCCAGAGAGAGCCGCGTGTCAAAAAAGAGTTTTTTCCCGAGCGCGGCCTTTGCGGCGTCATGAGGAAGGGATTCCGGCAGGGGTTGCACAGCTTCGTTGCTCCTGTCGGCTCTTGCCGTGCCTGTGGCGTAGCAGGCCGCGCGCACGGCCCGGAGCCAGTCCAGCACAGCCCGACGCTGGTCGCCGGTAATGCCGCTGTCCCAATGCACCGCGACAAATCTGGCCGGAGGCATGGTGCCCTTGAGCATCGCCCACTCGATCTTGGCCAGGGCAGCTTCGCCCACAGGCGCGGCAGTGTCGGTATCGCGGAGTTCCTGCCCCAAATCCAGGGAGCGTAGGCCCTCGCGGTAATCGCGCTCTATAAGCTGCCTGATGCCGGGTATCGCCGCGTAAAACGCCAGGTCCCAGCCGCGGGTGTGGCAGGTTAAACACTTGTCGCGCACCAGCTCGGCCACGGCTTGAAATTTGCTCAGATCCGGCGGCGGAATGAGTTCTCCCGTTCCGGCCTCCGCGCCCGCCGGCGGCGGGCTGTTTTCCCTTTCTCCGGCCGGACCCGCTTCCGGATGCCATGCAAGGACGGCCAAGGCCAACACGCCGAGAAGCGCAGCTTTCCGCATGGAAAGCTGAACGCCGGCAGTCAGGCCGGCGCGCCGCGAAACGGCGTGAGCCGGCCTGGCTGCACCTTTTTCGGCCGGCGATCCCGCATTGGAAAGTTTACTTTTCAATGTATATAGCAGTAAGAAAAAAGCCGACTTGTGATACATTCTCCAATCCCCCGGCGCGCCGGCGCGGTGCCCGGCCGCGCGCGCCGATTCCGAAATCAAAGCCGAACACGCCGCCGATTTTACAGATTTCCGCATGGAAAAATGAAGAATCCGTCTTGTTGTTTCGTCGCCCGAAAGGGATGAAGACAGGTTCTTCGCTACGCTCGGAATGACAAACGCGGCGGGTCCGGGCATGCCGACAGGAAGCGCGGCGGATGGCGGCTGCCCTCCGCCCTCGCTCCGGCATCAGGCGACAGTCTGAAGCAGGAAAGGCAAAAAGGCAAGGAAATTTCGCGTGCGCAGCATCAGAGCCTCCCGATTTTGCGCGCTTTTGAAAAAAGGCTTGAAAAAAAACGGACAACAGGACATAAAAAAGGCATTCGGAGCCTGCCTGCAACCCCGGCACGCAATCCACCGGGGAAAGGAGCGCCCATGCCCGACAAATGCAAAATAGTCGTGGTGGACGACAACATCACCATTCTGGAGGCGGTCAGAAACGCGCTCAAAGACGACTATGACGTATATACCCTGACCGGCGGACTTGAACTCTTCCGCATGCTGGCCCAAAGCCCCGTACCCCCGGACCTGATCCTGCTCGACGTTATCCTGCCCTTGATGAGCGGTTACGAAATCCTCAATGTCCTGAAAAAAGACAAAAAAGCAGCCGAGGTTCCCGTCATCTTCCTCACCGTGAAAGACGACAGGGAAAGCGAACTGTTCGGGCTGTCCCAGGGCGCGGTGGACTATGTGAAAAAACCGTTTACCCCGCTTCTGCTCAAAAAGCGGATAAGCATACACCTGCTTCTGGAACAACAGAAAAATGAACTCAGGGAGATGAACGAAAACCTGAACGCTCTGGTCGGCAGGAAAACAGAAACCATCAGCCGCCTGCAGACAGCGATCATCAGCATGATGGGCGATTTGGCGGTATACAGGGACTATGCGGACGGAGACCGCACTTCACGCACCACAAGACTCCTTGCCGTGCTTACGGACAATCTGCCTGCCGGCAGCAAATATGCCGAAGCCGTGCGCCGGTGGGACCTGCCCATGTTCCTGCAGTCTTCCCAACTCTATGATATCGGGAAAATCAACATTCCGGACGTGATCCGGCTCAAACCCGGCCCTTTGAACGCCGGGGAACGCGAAGAAATGAAAAAACACACCATCGTCGGCGCGCAGATGATCGCCCAATTGCAGGAGGAAGTCGAAAGCAACGCCTTCCTTGAACATGCCGAAGTCATGGCCGTCTCCCACCACGAACACTGGAACGGCAACGGTTATCCGCTGGGGCTGAAAAAACGGCAAATTCCCCTGCAGGGACGCATGGTTGCCTTTGCGGACGTATACGATGCCCTGGTTTCGAAGCGTCCCTACAAGGAACCTTACAGCCACGAACTTGCTCTGGATATCATCAGAGGGCAGAGGGGCAAACAGTTCGACCCGGAACTCACGGATATATTCCTCAAAGCCATGGAAAACTCCCCGCCCCATAGCTCGGCATACAGCGGAACATGAGCGACGGAACACCGGAAAACGGACGGCGGAGCGCCGCAGGCGTACCCGCGCCGGAAATCAGTCTGATTGTGCCTGTGTACAATGAAGAAGGCAATATCGCCCCGCTGGCGGAGGAAATCCGCACTGCCATGTCCCGTTGCGGACAAGACTGGGAACTGTGTTTCGTGGACGACGGGAGCACGGACGGCAGCTTGGACGCCATTAAAGCGGAAACGGCTGCCGACCCGCGCATGCGCTATATAGTCTTTGCCGAAAACTGCGGGCAGTCCGCCGCCTTGTGCGCAGGCTTCGAGGAAGCGGCGGGGGAAATCCTGGTCACGCTGGATTCCGACCTGCAGAACGACCCGGCCGATGTCCCCGTTCTCCTGAACCTTTTCGGGAAGAACAACGATATGGTTATCGGAGCGCGTCTGCGCCGACGGGACTCAACACTCAAAAAAGCCTCCTCCCGCATCGCCAATGCCGTGCGCAATCTGCTCACCCGCGAGAACATCCGGGATACGGGCTGCTCGCTGAAAGTGCTGCGCGCCTCCATGGCCCGACGTCTGCCCATGTTCCGGGGAATGCACCGCTTCCTGCCCACCCTGATGAAAATGCAGGGAGCCTCGGTGCTTGAAGTCCCTGTGTCGCACCGCCCGCGCCGCTCCGGCCGCTCCAAGTACGGGATATGGGACAGGGCGCTTTCCGGGCTTTACGACCTTCTGGCCGTGCGCTGGATGCAAAAGCGCAAGCTGCGCTTCCGCATCCGTGAACGCGGGTAAGTTCCGCCGGGACAGCCGCCTTGAAAATGCCCGCCTCGCGTCCCCTGCTCAAAATGGGATTTTTTTTTCTCAGCCTTGTCGGAGTGATGATATTCGCCCGCATTTTCGATCTCCGCGACATCCTCGACCCTTCCTGGGCCGATGCCCACCTGCGCGCCGGAGCCGGCGGAGCGTTCATTTTCGTGGCTCTGGTCATGTTGCTCTCACCCCTCGGCTTCCCCCGCCAAGCTCTTGCCGCTCTCGGAGGATACGCTTTCGGAGTGTTGCAGGGCACGCTCCTCGCCTGTCTTGGGCTGGTCGGCGGTTGCGCGGCGGGTTTTTTCTACGCCCGGCTTCTGGCCCGCCCCGTGTTGCAGCGCAAGCTGGGGAGCAAGATACAAAGACTGGACGCCTTTCTCTCCCGCAATCCCTTCGCCATGGCCGCAGCCGTGCGCTGCTTCCCCTTGGGAAACAACGCCCTGACCAACATGGCGGCAGGTCTGACTTCCATCCCCGCCCTGCCCTTCATTGCCGGCTCCTGCATCGGCTATGTGCCGCAAACCGTCATTTTCGCCCTGCTCGGCAGCGGCATACGGGTGGACCCCCTGTGGCGCGCCGCCCTTTCGGCCCTGCTTTTCGCTGTCGCCACGACCATGGGCTTTATGATCTACAGACGCTTCAAGGGCGCGGATGCTGTGAAAGACGGGGAAGACTGAACCTCGAAAATTCCTTGAGTCCATAATCCACCACGCTAAAAAGAGAAAACACCATTTTATTTGTAAAAGCCAATGATATAATGAGGAAAACTTTCCATCAGCGATCAGGGGAGAGCAGTATGTCGGAATATACTGAGATCAAAAGATATTCTGTCTGACCGTGGCGGATTATGGGAGCCGCCGTACCTTGACAAAAAAGCCCGGCGCATATAAGCGGCATACAGAACAAACAGCGCGTAACGCCGTTTTGCCGTAAACCGTGCGTAAGCCGGACAAGGAGTGCAATATGATCAGGATGTTCACCGCATGCACAGAGGAAGTTGACGACGCCGACAACGCCGTTGCCGAAATCCTGGAACAGATAGACGTCAAGAAACTTTCCGTCGAATCCGCAGGCATTCTCTTCTGCCATTATGAGTTCATTGAAACCGGCCTGATCAGGGAAATCTGCAGCCGCCTGCCTTTTGAGGTAATCGGCATGACGAGTCTGGCCGGCGCTTCCGATGAACGTTTCGGCACCTTTGTGCTCAGCCTCGCCGTGCTGACCTCGGACGACGTGTCTTTCCGGACTGCCGCAACCGTACCGCTGACAGCCGGGAATACAGCGGAGGCGATGACCGCCGCCTACAACGAGGCACGGGCAAAGTTGCCCGGTGACCCGGCCCTGGTCATCAGCTTCTTTCCCTTTCTCTCCGACATAAGCAGCGCGGATATTCTGAAACAACTGGACACCGCCTGCGGCGGCGCGCCCGTATGGGGCAGCGTGGCCAGCGGCATGGACATGTCTTACGACCA
>JAISRC010000044.1 GCA_031273845.1 Desulfovibrio sp. | reverse complement strand
CGCCGCGTCATAGTTCTCCCGGCCCTGGAATTCCACCCGGTTAAACAGTTTCACCAAGGATCGTACAATGGTGCCGAACATGAATACTCGCTCCTTGCACCTTCCGGAGAGGTCTCCCGCCGCGCATCCGGGTCAGTGTTCTCAAATATCCTTTCTCATGCCGGAATCCGGGCCGTTTGTCGAGATGGGAACAGCCCATTGTCGAGATCTGCGTCTCGTTTTTGGCTGTTTCGCAGCAGAGCAGACAGCCGATGAGAGGGTATCGCAGGAATAAAAGGGCGGGGTTCGGGGCAGCGCCCCGATTAAATTAGTGCTTCCTTAAATTAAATTACAGCTCTCCCGTTTCCCACAGCCGGACTTCATGGTCGAGCAGCGGTCCCGGTTTGATGCCGTAGGCGTCCGAAAGCCCCAACCTGCACCAGGAATCGCCCAGGTTGAGTTGCAGGTGCACCGGCACCGGCCCCCTGTGCCGGGACAGAAGTTCCCTGAGCGCCGGCAGTCTCCCGCCGGATGCGCCGGCGCCGTCCACTTCTATGCAGTAAGGGTTGCCGCTTTCCAGGCAGGCGGCGGCCAGGGGCATGATCTTTTCCGCGATGAAGAGGATTTCCACCTGCGCGCCCTCGCCGTTTCCCGTTTCCAACTCCGCGTCATCGTCGCGCCGGCGGCTTATCCGGCCTTCCATATACAGGGGAGCGTCCGGGACAAGCAGATCCTTGTATTTTTCATAGGCCGTGCTGAAGCAGAAAGCCGTGCCCGAGGCGCTCAGGTCTTCCACCTGCAGCAAGGCCCAGCGCTTGCCTTTCGCATCGACGCGCAACTTGTCCACCTTGGCCAGTACGGCGCATGCGAAGGCGCTTTCCGGCTCCAGTTCCCGACAGTCTTCCAGGGGGGTCAGGCGCAGGCGTTCCATCTCCTTGCGGTAGGGCTGCAGGGGGTGGGCCGTGAAATAAAAGCCCAGGGCTTCCTTTTCAAAGCGGGAAAACTGCTCATTGTCCCATTCCGGGATTGCGCTTTCAGGGCAGTCCCAGCCGAGGCCCGGCGCGGTGCCCGCGCTCTCCGTGACCATGCTGAACAGGGAGAGCCGGCCGTCCTTTTTCACCTTGTTTTTTCTTTGCGCCTTGGCGACCGCATCGTCAAGGGCCAGAACCATGGACGCCCGACTGACGCCGAAGGCGTCGCAGGCGCCGGCCTTGATCAGGCTTTCCAGCGCCCTTTTGGTCAGACGGCGCGAAGAAACGCGGCAGCAAAAGTCCAGAAGGGAGCTGAACGGGCCGTCTTTTGTCCGCGCATCCACCAGTTCCTGCACGGCTTCCCGGCCCACGTTCTTGACCGCGCCCAGACCGAAAAGCACCTTGCCGTCCCTGACCGTAAAATCCCAGGTACTGTGCCCGACATCGGCGGGGAGAATCTCCACGCCCATGTCCCGGCAGGCTGCGGCGTATTTCAGCAGCTTTTCCCGGCTGCCCATTTCCGAGGAGAGCAATGCGGCCATAAATTCCGTAGGATAGTGCGCTTTCAGCCAGGCCGTCTGGTAGGAAATCAGGGCATAGGCCGCCGAGTGCGATTTGTTGAAGCCGTACTCGGCGAACTTTTCCATGAGGGTGAAGATGTTTTCAGCCTCGGCGGCGGGGACTCCGTGCCGCACCGCGCCTTCGACGAAGCGGGACCGCTCCGCCGCCATGGCCGCCGGGTCTTTCTTGCCCATGGCCCGGCGCAGCAGGTCCGCGCCGCCGAGGCTGTAGTTGCCGACCAGACGCGCGATCTGCATGACCTGTTCCTGGTAGACTATTACCCCGTAGGTGTCTTTAAGACACTCCTCAAGTTCCGGCAGGGGATAGCTGACCTGCTCTTTTCCCTGCTTGCGCCGGATGAATTCCGTGACCATACCCGAACCCAGGGGACCGGGCCGGTACAGGGCCAGCATGGCGATGATGTCCTCAAAAACCGTCGGTTTGAGCTGTTTCAGGTAACGGCGCATGCCCGCGCTTTCCACCTGGAATATCCCGTCCGTGTCGCCCCGGGCATAGAGTTCGTATGTCGCCGGGTCATCCAGGGGCAAGGAGTCCGGGTCGGGCACAGGCTTGCCCTGGGCGCGGATGTTTTCCAGGGTTTTGGCGATCACGGTCATATTGCGCAGGCCGAGAAAGTCGAATTTCACCAGCCCGACCTTTTCCACCATCTTCATGTCGAACTGGGTGACGATGTCGTTTTCGCCCTTGCCCCGGTATACCGGCAGGTATTCGACCATGGGCCTGTCCGAAACGACCAATCCCGCGGCATGTATGGAGGCGTGGCGCGACAGTCCCTCCAGGCGCATGGATGTGTCCAGGAGTCTGCGGATGCCGGGGTCGGACTCATACAGCGCCCTAAGTTCGCTTTCCTGCCCCATGGCCTTTTGGATGGTCATCTTCAGGTCCGCGGGGATGAGCTTGGCGATGCGGTCCGTTTCCTGAAAGGTCATGCCCAGCGCCCTGCCCACATCGCGCACCGCCGCCTTGGCCAGCATCTTTCCGAAAGTTGTGATCTGGGCGACGGAATCCGAACCGTACTTCCGGTGCATGTATTCAATGACTTTATGCCGGTTTTCTTCGCAGAAATCCACGTCTATGTCCGGCAGGCTGACGCGTTCGCTGTTGAGAAAACGCTCAAAAAGCAGGTTGTAGGGGATGGGGTCCAGGTTGGTGATGCGCAGGGCGTAAGCCGTGAGGGAACCCGCGGCCGACCCGCGCCCCGGCCCGACGGGAATCCCGTTGTCCTTGGCCCAGTTGATGAAGTCCTGCACGATCATAAAATAACCTGGAAAACCCATGGAGCAGATCATCTCCAACTCGTGTTCCAGCCGGTCCCGGTACAGTTTTTCGTCCACCTTGCGGGGCATGGCGACCAGCCGCCGTTCCAGACCCTCGCGGGACAGCTTTTTGAATTCCTCCTCAAGGCTTGTGCTCCCGCTCAGTTCATAGACAGGGAAATGGCTGCGGTTGAAGGTGAAACCATAGTCGCCGCAGAGTTCCGCGATGCGCACGGCATTGTCCAGGGCGTGCGGCAGACCGGCGAAATCCGCGGCAGTCTCCTCCGCGCTTTTGTAATACAGTTCTTTGGTTTCAAAGCGCATGCGCTCCTTGTCCGTGACCTTTTTCGCGGTCTGAATGCAGAGCAGCACATCGTGGGCGTCGGCATCGTCCGCGTTCAGGTAGTGGCAGTCGTTGGTGGCGACAACGGGCAGCCTGAGTTTTTCGCCGATTTCCAGCAGGGCCGTGTTGACCTGTTCCTGCTCTTTCAGACTGTTGGACTGGAGTTCAAGATAAAAGCGTCCGGGATAGATGTCGGCATATTCACGGGCCTGCTCCAGGGCGGCGTCCATGCCCCTGTTGCGGACCGGAGCGGGTATTTCGCCCTTGAGGCAGTCCGGATAGTCGAGGCCCCGTTCACGGGCGCCGTCCTCAACGCCTTTGAGGAATGCCCTTGGTATTTCGCCCGCGAGACAGGCGGAAAGCGCGATAATTCCTTCAGACATTTCGCGCAGCAGGATTTTGTCCACGCGTGGCTTGCGGTACACGCCGTACAGGTGCCCGTGCGAGACCAGCCTGACCAGATTGTGGTAGCCTGTGCCGTTTTGCGCCAGCAGCACAAGGTGAAAGCGCAGAGGGCCGCGTTCGGGGCTTTTGTCCGTATGATCGGGGCAGGTGTAGACCTCACAGCCGATTATCGGCTTTATACCGAAGTCCTTTGCCGTGAGCCAGAATTTCAGGGCGCCGTAAAGGTTGCCGTGGTCGGTCACGGCCGCGGCCGGCATGCCGAAGTCCTTGGCCTTGGCGCACAGGTCTTCCAGGCGTATGGCCCCGTCGAGCAGGCTGTATTCGCTGTGGCAGTGCAAATGAACGAAATCAGGCATGGAGTTTTGCCGCGCCTCAGACTTTGGCGGCGGTGAGATCGCCGGCCTCATTGCAACCCAGAATCGCGCCCTTGTGGCCGACGGCGGCGATATCCGCCGTGCGCCGCCCTTCCCGCAGCACGGCACGCACGGCTTTTTCCACCGCATCCGCCGCTTCCGGCAGACCCAGGGTCATGCGCAACATCATGGCCAGAGACAGGATCGCCGCGAAAGGATTGGCCGTATCCCGCCCGGCGATGTCCGGGGCCGACCCGTGCACGGGTTCGTATATTCCTGTGCCGCCGTCTTCCGCGGGGCCGCTCAGGGAGGCGGACGGGAGCATGCCCAAGGACCCGGTCACGGCGGCGGCCTCGTCGGAAAGGATGTCCCCGAAAAGGTTGCCGGTCAGGATCACGTCGAACTGCGCCGGGTTTATGATGATCTGCATGGCGCAGTTGTCCACATACAGATGCGACAGTTCCACGTCCGGCCAGTCGCGGTGCGTTTCTTCCACTACTGTGCGCCAGAGGCGGCCGACATGCAGGACGTTGCTTTTGTCCACAGAGCAGACGCGCCCGGAGCGCGAGCGCGCCGCCGAAAAAGCCGCGCGGGCGATGCGGCGTATCTCGTCCTCGCTGTAAATCATGGTGTTGAAGGCAACGCGCCTGCCCCCCCGTTTTTCTTCGCCGGCCGGCCGGCCGAAATACAAGCCTCCGGTCAGTTCGCGCACCACCAGGATATCCACGCCCTTTTCCACGGTACGGGGGTGCAGGGCGGAGAGTTCGGCCAATTCCGGAAAAACGACCGCCGGACGCAGGTTGGCGAAGAGGTCGAGCTGTTTGCGGAGCGCCAGCAGTCCGGATTCCGGGCGGCGCGGGCAGGCGTCCCATTGCGGGCCGCCCACGGCCCCGAGCAGGACGGCGTCGGCCTTTCTGCATGCCGCGAGCGTAGTCTCGGGGAGCGGGTCCCCCGTCGCGTCTATGGCCGCGCCGCCGATCAGGGCTTCTTCCGTATCGACGGTCAGGCCGAATTTCCCCTCGACCGCCCGCAGGACTTTCAGGCACTGGGCTATGACTTCCGGGCCTATGCCGTCGCCGGGCAGCAACACTATACGTTTATTCACAGGGTATTCTCCGTTTCATGCGCGATTGCACGGTTGCAAACTCCCGGTCGAACCCCGGAGCAACACGGCGCGGCAGATTATGGTTCAGCGAGTGCGTTCCGCAAGCCGCTTTTTCACAAAGCCGGCCAGTCCTCCGGCATCCAGAACGGCGCGCATGCCTTCCGGAATCGGCGGAAAGCCGATGTTCTTTCCATTGCTTTTGTTGAAAATTTTGCCCGCCTCCATGTCCACTTCAATCTCGTCGCCTTCCTTGAACCCGGCGAAGTCGTCGCCCACTTCCAGGGGGATCAGGCCGGTGTTGAAGGCGTTGCGGTAAAATATGCGCGCAAAGCTGTGGGCAATGACCACGCGTATGCCCGCGCCGAGTATGGCGACAGGGGCGTGTTCCCGCGAGGAACCGCAGCCGAAGTTGCGGCCGGCCACGAGCAGGCTCGCTCCGGGCTTGATTTTCTTCTTCCACTCCGGGTCCAAGCCGTCCATACAGTGCCGGCCGAGTTCCTCCGGCTCCGAACTGACCAGATAGATCGCCGGGATGATGGCGTCCGTATCTATATGGTCCCCGACCACCAGACTTTGTCCCGTGTAGCGCATATCCGCCCCCGTATCAGAGCGAGGCCGGGTCGGTGACGACGCCGGTTATCGCTGTGGCCGCGGCTACCCGCGGGTTTGCCAGATAAACTTCGGATTCAAGGCTGCCCATACGGCCCCTGAAGTTGCGGTTGGTGGTGGCCAGGGCGCGTTCGCCCGCCCCCAGGATGCCCAGATGTCCGCCCAGACAAGGGCCGCAGGAGGGCGGGCCGATGATGCAGCCGGCATCAAGAAAAACGGCTATCAGGCCTTCTTCCAGCGCGCTTTTCCAGACTCCGGGCGTCGCAGGCAGGATGATGCAGCGCAGGCCTTTTTTTACCCTGCGGCCGGCAAAGATTTCAGCGGCGGCCCGCATATCCCCGATGCGCCCGTTGGTGCAGGAGCCTATAACCACTTGGTTCACCGTCACGTCCCTGAGTTCGGACACGGGTTTGACGTTTTCCGGCAGGTGCGGGCAAGCGACCAGCGGTTCCATGCCCGTGACGTCTTTGCGTATATGCCGCTCGTAGTATGCGCCGGGGTCCGGGCGGATTTCCCTGTCTCCCGTGCGCCCGGCCTTGTGACAGTATTCCAGGGCGCTGCGGTCGGCGGCAAAGAGCCCGGCCTTGGCACCGGCCTCGACGGCCATATTGGCCATGGTCAGGCGTCCTTCCACGGGCATGGCGTCAATGACCGGGCCGTCGAATTCCAGGGCCTTGTACCGTGCCCCGTCAACGCCTATCTCGCCTATGGTCCAGAGGATCAGGTCCTTGCCGCCGACATGCGGACCGGGGCGGCCGGAAAAGCTCACCCGGATGCTTTCGGGTACCTTGAACCAGCTTTCGCCCAGGGCCATGGCGGCGGCGATGTCCGTGGACCCCATGCCTGTGGCGAAGGCTCCGATGCCGCCGTAGGTGCAGGTATGGCTGTCCGCGCCGACGACAAGGTCTCCCGGCCCGACAAGGCCCAGCTCGGGGAGCAGGGCGTGTTCCACCCCGGCGTCGCCCCCTTCGAAATAGCAGTCCAGGTCCTGTTCTGCTGCGAATTTGCGGCTGAGCATGATCTGTTCCGCCGAGGCCACGTCTTTTTGCGGAACAAAGTGGTCCATGACCAGGACGACGCGCCTTTTGTCGAAGACGCGGTCCGCGCCCATGCGTTCGAAGGACTTCACAGCGGGGGGGGCGGTAATATCATTGGCCAGCACCAGATCCAGTCGGCAGTTCAGGATGCGTCCGGGCGCGGCGTCTTCTTCGTCCGCCGGCACGACCGAGTGGGCGGCGGTGATTTTTTGGGCCAGAGTGAGCGCCATCAGGCTTCCTCCTCTTTTTTGGACAGGCGGTTCAGCGCGTTCAGATAGGCCCTCGCCCCGGCGTTGATGATGTCCGGGTGCGCGCCGCGGCCTACGGCCGTCCTGTCGTTTTCGGAAATGCGGACGGTGACTTCTCCCTGAGCGTCTGTGCCGCCGGTTATGGAGTTCACGGAAAATTGCTCCAGCTTGGGCTTACGCCCTGTCGCCAAGTCCACGGCCTTGAACACGGCGTCGATGGGACCTACGCCGAAAGAGGCCTGCTGCACGCGCTTGCCGTCCACGTCAAGGGCCAGCACGGCGGTCGGCGGCAGGCCGGTGTCGCTTGACTGCACACCGAGATGCACAAGGGCGTACCTGTCGGGAATGCGGTAGATTTCTTCCAGAACCAGCGCTTCCAGATCTTCGTCATATATGTCTTTCTTGACGTCCGCAAGGCGTTTTACCGCCGCGAGCACCAAGTCTATCTGCTCGGGGTTCAGGGTGTAGCCCATGTTTTCCAGTTTGTCCCTGATCGCGTTTTTGCCCGAGTGTTTACCCAGGACGATGGCGTTGCCGGGCAGCCCTACGGTATCCGGGGTCATGATTTCGTAGGTTGCCGGATTTTTGAGCACCCCGGCCTGGTGTATGCCGGATTCGTGGGCGAATGCGTTGGCGCCGACAATGGGCTTGTTGCGCGCGATATTCTGGCCGATAATCCGGGAAAGCTTTCTGGCGGAGGGATAAATCTGCTCCGTGCGTATGCCGTGCGTCAGGCGGTAGTAGTCTTTGCGCACGGTCAGGGCCATGATGACTTCTTCAAGGGCGGCGTTGCCGGCGCGTTCGCCTATGCCGCAGACGGTGACCTCCGCCTGCCGCGCCCCTGCCTGGAAGCAGGCCAGGGTATTGGCGACGCCGAGTCCGAGGTCATTGTGACAGTGTACGCTGATGATGATGCCGGGATCTGTGCGTTCTCTGAGGTAGGCGATGCGGGCGGCGTGCTCGGCCGGCTGAGCGTAGCCGACGGTATCCGGTATGTTCAGTGTTTTTGCGCCGCAGGCAACGGCGGTGCGGCAGGCTTCAACCATGAAGTCCGGGTCGCTGCGCGAAGCGTCTTCGCAGGAGAACTCCACATCGTCGCAGCACCGGGAGGCGTGGCTCACGGCTTCTTCAATCATGCGCAGGACCTGGTCCGGTTTCATGTTGAGTTTGTGTTCCATGTGCACAGGCGAGGTGGCGAGGAAGGTGTGGATGCGTTTTTTCTTCGCATGGATGAGGGCTTCAGCCGCGCGATCTATGTCTTCCGTGACGGTGCGCGCAAGACTGCATACGACGGCATGTTCCACTTCCCGGCTGACGGCGGCGACGGATTCAAAGTCACCGGAACCGGAGGCGGCGAAACCGGCTTCAATGACGTCCACGCCGAGCAGGTCGAGTTGCCGGGCCATGCTGATTTTTTCCGAGAGGTTCATGGTTGCGCCGGGGGATTGTTCTCCGTCGCGCAGGGTGGTGTCGAATATGATGATGCGGTCTTTATCTGCGGTAATCATGGCGCTTTTCCTTATTATGAACGGTCCATTATGAAGTATGAGCGGTTCATTGCGAAGACGGTTCGGGGATATTCAAAAAAAACCGCCGCCCATGGGGGCGGCGCGCACGGGCCGTATATACGGCGATAAGCATCCGGGCGCGCGATCTATAGCAGACCGCGTAGGGCGAGGCTGAAGATCGCGGCGGCGAGGCCGGAAAAAAGCATAATTGCAACCGCAACGGCGCGGGCGCTCATGGTCTGCGCAAGGGCTGCGGGTTCGGCGTTCTTTTTGCATCGTTCTTTGTGCCGGTTCATGGTATCCTCCTGACATTGCCGCGCCGCTTTGCGCGAATGCGTTCATTGTCTTCAATTCATAAGCCGACTTTCGAAGGAGGTCAAGACAATTCCGCCGGAAATGCAGGGCAAACGAGTGAAAAGCGATAACAGCTTGAAACAACAAGATTTTTAAATCAGCACCTCAAAAGTTTATCTTGGTATATCAATATGTTGTCAGCTTCGCTCAATTGCCTTGGCCGAAAATGCAGATTTCCCGCCTGACTTCCCGGATCTGAGAACATTGCAAAGTTGAAAATGCTCTTTGGCCGCACAGAAGCAGAAAAACGCGAGGAAAATTTTGAAGGCAAAAGACATGGATTGCGGCCTTTTTACGGGAAACATTTTTTCGCATCCGGCGACAGGGACTATTGTAACAATACCCAACAGGCAGTATAATTTTGGTCATACTCCAAAAAGAGGCCGCCATGGTTGCGCACGGACCCGATCATAAACTCCATTATCTGATGTTCAAAAAATACATGGAAATCTCCACGGACGGAGTATTGGGGGTAAACGCCGCAGGCCGCATTGTGGAAATCAATACCGCCTACTGCGATTTTCTCGGCATCAAACGAGAAGATGCCGTGGGCAGGCCGGTTCAGGAAATTATTCCGACGACCAAGATGCTTACAGTCATAGAAAAACGCCTGACGGAAATAGACGCCGTCCATCATTTCAAAAGCGATCTGGTGGGTGTGGTCACAAGCAGGGCGGCTGTGGTGGAAAACGACAAAGCCTTGGGAGCGATAGCGCAGATACGTTTCATAGACCAGACGAGCGAGGTCAACGAACGCCTCGGCAAACTCCATGCGGAAGCTCAGGGCTATAAAAAACAACTCAACGCCTGCCGTAAAAGCGCTATTACCTTTGAATCCATCATCGGCACGGATCCCTGCATGGACGAGTTGCTCAAGACCGCGCAGAAAATAGCCGGGCACGACCTTGCCGTTCTGTTGCTCGGTGAAACGGGCACGGGAAAGGAAGTGTTCGCGCACGCCATTCACAACGCTTCGCCCAGAGCCGGGAAACCCTTGGTGGAGGTGAACTGCGCGGCCATTCCCGGCGAACTTCTGGAAAGCGAACTCTTCGGCTACGAAGCCGGAGCCTTTTCCGGGGCGCGCAAAGGCGGCAAACCCGGCAAAATTGAATTGGCGGACGCCGGCACACTGTTTCTGGATGAAATTGCCGAAATGCCCTGCGCGATGCAGGCCAAGCTGTTGCGCGTGCTGCAGGACGGCAGGGTCGAGCGCCTCGGCGGGGTGACGCCGAGAACGGTCAATGTGCGGACCATTGCCGCGACCAATCGGGATATCCTGAAACTGGTGGAAGAAAAAACTTTTCGGGACGATTTGTACTATCGTCTGAACGTCATGCGCCTGGAATTGCCTCCCCTTCGGGCGCGGCAAGAGGATATTCCCCTGCTGGCCGAATTCTATCTTGCTCAGATGAACCAGCAGTACGAAGCGCAGAAATTTTTTTCCCGGGCCGCTGTAAAGGCGCTCAAAGCATACGCATGGCCGGGCAATGTCCGCGAATTGCGCAACGCCGTTTTGCGCTCCTTCATAATGGCGGACGGCAATCTTATAGACAAACAGTATCTTCCGGACGAAATCGCGGGTTGTAAAAAGCTCCTTGCGTCCCCCGTACAAAAAGACGGCTTTATGCACTTGGGTTTGTTGCTGCATGACACGGAAAAAGAAGTCATACTGCGGACGTTGCGGCATTTCGACGGTAACTATGCAGCGACCGCGGGCGCTCTGGGAGTCCACCGCGGGACATTGTACAAAAAAATTAAAAAATACTCGGACGCAAGCGCGAACGTAATACAAGAACCGCAAGAGAAAAGGCGCGAAAAAAGCGGCCGCTCCGGCGGATGAGCCGGAGCGGCCGTCCTTGGAAATAAAACCATGACAGAGTCTAAGGCAATTTGATTTTGAAACGTCTCCACCGGCGCATAACGGCGAAAGCTAGTTTCGCTTGCGCCGGCGGGGCGGGCGGCGACGTTTCGCACTTGCGCCGCCTGAGCATTTTTAATTTTACAATGCTCTAAAGTGTCAGGAGACTGTAAACGGGGATAACCGCAAAGTTTACCGCCACCGGAATAAGCAGGGAGCATACGCAGATATCGGCATAGGATTCTTTGTGCGTCAACCCGCAGATGGCAAGCACCGTAATGACCGCGCCGTTGTGCGGCATGGTGTCCAGGCCGCCGGAGGCCAAGGATGCGATACGGTGCAACACCTCGGGATCCAGCCCGATCTGGTTCGCCCATTCCAGATAACGGGCGCCCATAGCCTCCAGGGCTATGGCCATGCCCCCCGAGGCCGAGCCGGTGACGCCCGCCAGCACGTTGACCGTAATGGCCTCGGAGATGAGCGGGGTGCCCGGATCAATGCTCATCAGAAACTCCGAAATGCTCTTGAAACCCGGCAGGGAGCTGACAACGCTCCCGTAGCCGACTTCCGTGGCCGTATTCATGATGGTCAGAAGAGAGCCGATGGCCCCGGCACTGAGCACGGAGGACACGTTGTCCACGGACTTCATATTTTTGAAGCCGAGGATGATTGCGAGAATAACTCCGCAAAAAATGGCTATGATTAATGCCCAGATGGCCGCCGACCCTTTCAGGTTCACGCCCTTGAAAATTTCCTGCGTCGGCGGCTCCCAGGTGGGAATGACGTTGGTCAGGTACAGATTGAGACCCAGAACCACCAGCAGAGGCATGCAGGCCAGAACGGGGTTCATATACGCCTGCTCACCGCCTTCGGGTTCGTTTTTGTGCCCCTCGCCGTAGCCTTCACCGGCAGCCATAGCCTTGCGTTTGCGGTATTCCAGCCAGATTGTACCCAATACGAGCATAATCAGGCCGGCCGTGATGCCCAGCACCGGCGCGGCAAAGGTATTGGTGCCGAAATAGCGCGTCGGGATGATGTTCTGGAGTTGCGGCGTGCCGGGGAAAGCCGTCATGGCGAAGGTGAACATGCCCAAGGTAAGCGTGCCGGGGATGAGACGCTTGGGTATGTTGGACTCGCGATACAGATGGACGGCAAAGGGATACACGGCAAAGGCGACCACAAACACGCTCACGCCGCCGTAGGAAAGAACGCCGGCGGCCAGGGTCACGGCCAGGATGGCCTTGTCGGGACCCAGCTTGACGGCGATGGCGTGGGCAATGGAACGCGCCGCGCCCGATGCTTCCATAACCTTGCCGAAGAGCGCTCCGAGCAGAAAGAGGGGGAAGAAGTTCTTGATGAAAACCACGCCTTTGGCCATAAAGAGGTCCGTATAGGTGGGCAGTATGGGCCAGCCCACCGTCAAGGCCGCCAGAATGGCACACAGAGGGGCAAAGACTATTACCGAAAATCCCCTGTAAGCCAGCCAGCACAACAGGGCAAGAGAGAATACGATTCCGATGACCATAATTCCTCCAAGAAGGTTAGTGTGATCACCGCACCCGCGGGGAAGCCGGACGCGGTGGCGTGATTGTACCAAGGCAATTTGATTTTCAGACGTTTCCTCCGGCGCTTAACGGTGAAAACAAGTTTCGCCTGCGCTCGCGGGGCGGGCGGCGGTGCTTCGCGCTTACGCCACCTGAGCATTTTCAACTTTGAAATGCTCTATAGTTTCAGCCCCATGGCTTGGTCGCGGAAGATGCGCGCGTCCATTTCCCTGAGGTCTTCGGCGATGACGGGCCTGAAATCCATCCGGGCCAGAATGTCTTTTTCCAGGTCCACGCCCGGCGCGATCTCCGTCAGGACCATGCCTTCCTTGCGCAGGACAAACACGGCGCGTTCGGTAATGAACATGACTTTCTGGCCGACCGAAGCCGCGTATTCGCCGCTGAAGGTGATCTGTTCCACCTGATTTATAAATTTCCTGCTTTTGCCTTCAACCTCTATGTGCAACCTGCCGTCCGCCACGCGCGTCCTGAGTCCTCCGGCCGTAAAGGTGCCGCAGTAGATGACGGCTTTGGCGTTTTGCGAGATGTTGATGAATCCACCCGGCCCGACGACGCGGCCGCCGAATTTGCTCACATTGAGGTTCCCGTGCCGGTCGGCCTCGGCCAGGCCGAGGTAGGCTATGTCTACGCCCCCGCCGTCGTAAAAGTCGAACTGGTAGCCCTGGTCGATGATGCTGTCAGGATTGGTGCTCCCGCCTATGCCCAGTCCTCCTGCCGGGATGCCGGAGATGGTGCCGGATTCGATGGTCAGGGTGATCCGGTCAGCCACCCCTTCCTCGGCCACGATATTTGCCACGCCTTCGGACACGCCTATGCCCAGATTCACCAGCGCGCCCGCCGTAAGCTCCAGAGCTGCCCGTCGGGCGCAGACCTTACGTTCGTTCAGGGGCATGGCCAGCAGAGAATCAACGGGCACGCGGGTTTCGCCGGAGAAGGCGGGGTTGTATTCCGGGCACATAAAGCTCTGGCAATGGTTTTCCGGCGAAGCCACAACTACATAATCCACCAGAATGCCGGGCAGCTTGACGTGCTGCGGCTTGAGGGTTCCGTGTTCCGTTACACGTTCCACTTGGGCGATGACGATGCCGCCGTTGTTTTTGACGGCCGAGGCCATGGTGATCTGCTCCAGGAAAACGGCTTCCTTTTCCATGCTTATGTTGCCCTTGGTGTCGGAGGTGGTACCCCGGACTATGGCCGCATCGGGGGAAAAGGACTTATAGAACAGCCACTCCTTGCCGCCCACGTTCATCAATTCCACCACGTCCCCTCTGGTGATTTTGTTGGCGCGGCAACCTTCCACTCTGGGGTCGGCATAGGTTTTAAGCCCCACATGGGTCAGTATGCCGGGCTTGCCGCCAGCCGCGGCGCGCAGGATATGCACGACCACGCCCTGGGGTATGATGAAGCATTCGACCTTTTCCTCGGCTACAAGCCGGCCCAGCTTGGGAGCCAACCCCAGATGGCCGGCGTAAATTTTTGCAACCATCCCCGCATGCCCGAAGTGGTTCATGCCCCGGTCCGCCCTGTCGCCTATGCCGGCGCACCACACCACATGCAGATTGTTCGGCGTTCCCGAAGCCAGGTATTTTTCTTCCATGGCCGTCAATATTTCTTCAGGAACGCTGAAGCCGACGAAACCACCCACGGCCACCATGCTCCCGTTTTTAATCAGATCCGCCGCCTGTTTGCCTGTTATAATTTGCATCGTGAATCTCTCCTGTTGTGCGATTTCCACTTTGATCCGGAACCGGAATTACATGGTGTCTTCAATATTCTCAGCCGCGGTCACCAAGGCTTCTCCCTCTATGACCGTCTCACCGCGTTGGTTGACTCCCGTCATTTTCATGCGGATTTTGTTTTTTTCCATTTTTTCCACTACATCGCCCCGTGCCGTGACCGTATCGCCCAATTTGACCGGTCTTTTGAAGATGCAGGTCTGGGAAAGGTACAGCGTGCCCTTGCCGGGCAGAAATCCGCCCAGCACGGTGGAAAAGAGTCCGGCCGTGAGCATGCCGTGGACGATGCGGCCTTGCATCTTTTTGCCCAACGGGCTTTCGTGCATGTATACCTCGTCCACATGTGCAGCATTGAAATCTCCGGTGATGCCCGTGTATGCCTGCACATCGCTTTCGGTCAGGGTTTTGGTGAATGTCGCAAAATCCCCGACATTGATCTCGTTGTAAGTGAATCCTTTTCTGATTGTGACCATCTGTCGCTCCTTAAGGCAATTTGATTTTGAGATGACAATAAGAGTCATGAGAGAAGGTGCTTGGCTATCACAATGCGTTGCACCTCGTTGGTGCCTTCATAGATGCCGATGATTTTCGCATCCCGCATGTAGCGCTCCACAGGGTAATTCTTTGTGTAGCCGATGCCGCCGTGAATCTGGACAGCCTTGACGGTGACGTCCATGGCTGTCTGGGCTGCGTGGAGCTTGGCCATGGCGGCCTGCATGGAATAGTTCAGGTGCTGTTCTTTCAGGCGCGCGGCGTTGTAGGTCAGCAGGCGCGCGGCCTCCACCTCCAGGGCCATGTCGGCCAACATCCACTGTATTCCCTGATTGGCGGCGATGGGTCTGCCGAACTGCACGCGCTGCTTGGCATAATCGACGGCGGCTTCCAGAGCGCCCTGAGCCAGACCCACGCCCTCCGCGGCGATGCTGATGCGTCCGCCGTCCAGAGTGCCCATTGCCACCTTGAAACCGCCGCCTTCCTCGCCCAGGATGTTTTCCGCCGGCACCACGCAATCCTTGAGAATGATCTCCGTTGTCGAAGATCCGCAGATGCCCATCTTCTCTTCCGTCTGGCCCACGCTGAAGCCGGGGAAATCCTTTTCAACGATGAAGGTGGTAAGTCCCTTCACGCCCTTGCTCTTGTCCGTGACCGCCATGACCAGGAAGACGCCGGCATAAGCGCCGTTGGTAATGAATATTTTTGTGCCGTTCAGAATATAGTTGTCGCCTTTCCGCACCGCGGCGGTGGTCTGCCCGGAGGCATCGGAACCCGCGCCGGCTTCGGTAATGGCAAAGGCGCCCAGCGTTTTTCCGCAGGCCAGACCGGGCAGATATTTGTTCTTCTGAGCCTCGGTGCCGAACTGCAGAACAGGCTGGGCGCAGGTGGACATGTGGACGGAAAGGATGACCGCATGCGTGGCGGATACGCGCGCCAGTTCTTCAATGACCAGGATGTATGAAGTGACGTCGCCCCCCGATCCGCCGAACTCTTCGGGCACGGTTAAGCCGAAGAGTCCCAGTTCCGCCATGCGGGGCATGGATTCGACGGGGAAACGATGTTCTTTGTCTATGGCAGAGGCGATAGGCCGCACTTCGTTTTCGGCAAATTCACGCGCCATGTTTTTGATGAGCAGTTGATCTTCTGTCAGACCGTACATGATGCCTCCTTTTGAGAAACAGCAATTGAGATGAAAGATACTCCATAGAAAGCAAGAAACATGCTTCCTGATATAAATAAGTATTTTCGATGTGATATATAAAAACAGGAGGATATATTTTTGTCGCCGTGCGGCGACTTGTTGCCGAAAAGCGACAGGAAAAGAAAGACCGCCGTGCCGGGCACGGCGGTCGAAGGCATATTTCAGGAGGATCGCAGGCGTAGGCAAAACCATGTTTCGCCGTCAGCCTATCTTTCTTATGCGGCTCTCCGTCAAGCTTCCTCGACTTGTTTTGATGTTTTTACAGCATGTTACCGTGAAACGCGGTTTCGCCTATGCCTGCGGGGCGGGGCGGAGCTTCGCGCTTGCGTCGCCAGAGTACTCTCATTTTCAACATGCTCTAAGGAAACGCTGATTTAATCCTCGAAAGGGGATCGCCAAACGGGACGGGTTATGTTAATGATAGGCATCAGTTGGAGGTAAAAAACATCATAGATGCGTTGCTGACCCGGCTCGGCTGTCGAGGCTTCACCCCCCCCCTATCCGATATCACCAAACTGATGTCCTCAAGGCCACGACTACGCAGATAACACAGGAATTGACGCCAACTTTCGCCATCTTCCCGTGAACCTTCCGCAACCCCAAGCACTTCCCGATACCCGCTCTTGTTCACTCCGACGGCCACCAGCACCGACACCGTCTGCACTTCTCCGCCCCAGAAACGCTTAAGCCAGGTGCCATCCACGAAAACGTACGGATATGTCTTTTCCAGCGGACGGTTGCGCCATTCCTCAATACGGGCGTAAATCTTCTGGTTCAGGTCGCTTATCGTGCTTGAGCTGAGATAGTTTTGACTTGAGCTGACCCGGCTTCCCCACAGCGCCTCGGTGATATCCTCCGACGTACGGAAACTCCAGCCAGATACATTTCTACCAAGGCTTCCTCCACAGAACTCTCACGTCGCCGGTAACGCTCAATGATCGCTGTTTCAAAAGCCACCTGGCGCAATTTCGGCATCTTGATCTGTACCGTACCCGCCCTGGTCTGGAAACTGCGCTCGTAATGGCCTGCTCGGGTGCCGGCCCGTTGCGCATTGCGCTCATAACGCCGGGCCTGGCACAACACGTCCGCCTCCGCTTCCAGCAGACCGTTCAGCGTTTGTTCCACACTCTCACGGACTACTTCGGATACATATGCCCGTAATTGTTGCTTATCAACCTCTATAACCGGTACTTCCATTTTCCCCCGCTCCTTGATAGCTTTCATGGGTAGCCCTCCTTGTCGGTTTGGCAGATTCCGTTTGACCAAAACCTAACCAACTTGGCGGGCTACTTCAATTTTCAAATGTGCGAAACTTCCTGTACGTTATCTCATTATATCCTCCACTTATACCATCTGTTCCATTAGATATAATACTACCATTATTAATAATACTCTTTGAAATTATAATAATTAGTCCTCTAGTACCAGAATTTCCAGGTGCGGCACTTCCATCACTATTTCCGCCAGGATTTCCTGTACCGTCCTTACCACCCCAACCTAATTCTCCTTGACCTCCACGCCCACCATTTGGCTGTCCATAATAAGCACTACTATGTACCCCGCCGCCACCACCAGAGCCACAACAATGATATTCTGTGTCATTAATTGGAGTACTATAATATCCTGACCCAACGCTAAGAATTGGAGTAGCATTTCCTATTCAAGGAAAAAAGTCTTTGAATCTATTCGTAACATCATATCGTATACTCGTTTCGATAAAGTTATGACTATCTATAGTTATAAATCTTCCTTCAGCATTAGCACCTCTAGCGGTCATAGAAATAATACCATTATCCATTAATATACAATTGATGAACATATATAAACCCTTACATCTATTTATCGGTGTAATTGTTGTTCCAGCAGGTATTGTATAATAGCTATTTACGAAGAAAACAACTGGATCTCCATCTTGTACTGATGTTAAACTGGCCTAATTTTGATGTTTGTTTTGATGATAAGGATATTTATCAATGATTTTTTAGGTTTGACAAAATTGAATTGTTGTTCTGAATTTGAATGAATATATTTCTCAAGTTCTATTTGTGGTTGAAGACTAAAATTCTTGTATGATTGGAACTTCATAAAGACTATAAATAGCCTTTATGAACATCTATTTATAACATAACATAATGAAATAATTTATATATTTATAATATATTGGGATTATTTGATTTAAATTTTTATTCCGGGTGGACTCGTTTGTATAACAGAGCCAAAATAGATATTCCATATCATATCATATTGATTTTATTCCATGTGATTCGAAGGACTGATTGACCCTGCCCCTGCCGGGGGAGTTTGAGGGGGCAGAGTCTCCTCAAAGAAATAAATCAGCGTTTCCTTTGCAATGCTCTGGAAAAATGCAGTCGAGGTCGCTGTGAATTATGGGCGAAGCCGGTTGTTTACAAGCAGGGGGATTTGCGGATATATTCAATTACCCTTGCGCCGGCGCAAAGACGGAGGTTGTATGCCTAGACATTTCATAAGAATCCGGGATCTCGGCCCTGATGCCCGCGTCCTGCTGATCCGGGCCGGAGAAATGAAAAAAAGCCGTTTCCGCAGCGACCTTCTGCACGGCAAGATACTGGTGTTGCTCTTTGAAAAAGCGTCCACCCGCACCAGACTGTCCTTTGAAGTCGGCATACGGCGTCTCGGCGGCGGGTGCATCTTCATGACTCCCGCGGAAAGCCAGCTCGGACGCGCCGAACCCCTGGAAGACACGGCCAGGGTGATCGGCCGGTACAACGACGGCATCGTGGTGCGCACCTTCTCCGAGGAAAAAGTGCGCAAACTCGCGGAATACAGCGGCATCCCGGTGATCAACGCCCTGACCGACCAAGGCCACCCTTGTCAGGTTCTGAGCGATGTCTTCACCATGTACGAGCGCCGGCCGGACCTCGACAAGGTTAAGGTCGCCTGGGTAGGCGACGGCAACAATGTGGCCAACTCCTTCATCGAGGCGGCCATGGTCTTCGGCTTCGCCCTGTCCTTGGCCTGCCCGGAAGGCTACGACCCGGACCCCTCGCTTCTGGCCGAGGCACAAGCGGCCGGCGCAGCCGTCACTCTGGGCCGCGACCCGAAGGAAACCGTTGCCGGGGCACACTTCGTCAACACCGATGTCTGGGCCTCCATGGGACAGGAATCCGAGCGCAAGGCCAGAGAAAAAGCCTTCAAAGGCTTCTTTGTGGACGGCGCGCTCATGTCGTCGGCCGCGCCCGGAGCCTTTTTCATGCACTGTCTGCCTGCCCACAGGGGCGAGGAAGTCAGCGCCGAGGTTTTTGAAGGCCAAGCTTCCATTGTTTTCGATCAGGCCGAAAACCGTCTGCACACGCAGATGGCGGTCATGGAACGGTTGTTTACCGACATGCACATTGAAAGGAACAAAACGTGAACAAAAAACCGCGGAAAGTCGTGCTCGCATACTCAGGCGGGCTGGATACGTCAGTCATCCTCAAATGGCTGAAAGAAGAATACAACTGCGAAGTCATCGCCCTGACCTGCGACCTGGGACAGGAAGAAGAACTGTCGGGTATAGAGACAAAAGCCTTGGCAACCGGGGCTTCCAAGGCTTATGTGGACGATCTGCGCGAGGAATTTGCCCGCGACTTCATCTTCCCCATGCTGCGCGCGGCGGCCGTTTACGAGGGCCGCTACCTGCTCGGAACCTCCGTAGCCCGCCCCCTGATCGCCAAACGGCTGACGGAAATCGCAGCCGCTGAAGGCGCGGACGCCGTCGCCCACGGCGCGACCGGCAAAGGCAACGATCAGGTGCGCTTTGAACTGACCGTCAACGCCCTGGCCCCGAACCTGGACGTCATCGCCCCCTGGCGGATATGGAAGCTCAAATCGCGCACGGATCTCAACAATTTCGCGGAAAAACACGGTATACCCATCCCCTCGGGCGCCAAACACTACAGCATGGACCGCAACATGCTGCATCTCTCCTACGAAAGCGGGGAACTCGAAGACCCTTGGGAAGAAGCCGGACCGGGCAGCTACACCCTCTCCGTGCCCCCGGAAAAGGCCCCGGACAAGCCGGAATATGCGGAAATAGACTTTGAGGCCGGGGATCCTGTGGCGGTAAACGGGCAAAGGCTAACGCCCGCCGCCCTCATCCGCACCCTGAACGGCATCGGCGGCAGACACGGGGTGGGCCGTCTGGACATGGTGGAAAACCGCTTTGTGGGCATGAAGTCGCGCGGGGTCTATGAAACCCCCGGCGGCAGCATCCTCCACGCCGCCGGACGCGATCTGGAAGGCATCTGCATAGACCGGGAAGTGCTGCACCTGCGCGACTCCCTCATATCGCGCTACGCCGCCGCCGTATACAACGGCTTCTGGTATTCGCCGGAACGCGACTGCCTGCAGGCGTTCATGGACAAAAGTCGGGAATCCCTGACAGGCACGGTGCGCGTCAAACTATACAAGGGCGGCATTTACCCTGTGGGCCGCAAGTCGCCGAACTCCTTGTTCCGCAAGGACCTTGCCACCTTCGAGTGCGACGAGGTATACAACCAGGCCGATGCGTACGGCTTCATCCATCTCAACAGTCTGCGCATCCAGGGTTACGGGCTGAAGCGCTGATGGGCGGAGGCAAACTTTCGAGCGGCCGCGCTTCGCAGGGATCAATCCCCCTGGTCGAGGAATTCACCCAGTCCGTTTCCTATGATCGCGTCCTGTACCGGCAGGACATAGCCGGTTCGAAGGCTCATGCCCGCATGTTGGCCGGACGGGGCATCATAAGCGGGGAGGAAGCCGGGAGGCTGATCCGGGGATTGGATGCGGTGCTCGGAGAAATTGAATCCGGGGTCTTTGCCTGGAACACCGCCGACGAAGACCTGCACATGAACATCGAACGCCGGCTGACGGAGCTTGTGGGCGACGTCGGAAAAAAACTGCACACGGGCCGCAGCCGCAATGATCAGGTGTCCCTTGATTTCCGGCTCTACGTTTCAGACCGGGCCGGAGTCTGGCGCGATTTGCTGCGCGCCTTGGTTTCCGTCCTGATTGACCGCGCCGAAGAACACGCGGACCTGCTCATGCCCGGTTTCACCCATTTGCAGCCGGCTCAGCCGGTAAGCCTGGCCCAGCACCTTCTGGCGTACGCCTGCATGTTTCTGCGCGATACGGAACGTCTGTCCGAAGCCGACAGGCGCATCCGCGTCTGTCCTCTGGGCGCAGCCGCCCTGGCCGGGTCGCCTTTCCCTCTGGACCCGCATTCCGTTGCCGCCGATCTGAACATGCACGGCGTCTTCCGCAACAGCATGGACGCCGTGTCCGACCGGGATTTCGTCCTGGAAGCACTGTTCTGCGCATCCCTTGTCATGATGCACCTTTCCCGCCTGAGCGAGGACCTCATACTCTGGGTATCGCCGGCTTTCGGCTTCATACGTTTGCCCGACGCCTATTCCACAGGTTCCAGCATCATGCCGCAAAAGCGCAATCCGGATACGGCCGAGCTCATGCGCGGCAAATGCGGGCGCGTGTACGGTGCGCTTTTTTCGCTGCTAACGGTGATGAAAGGCCTGCCCATGACCTACAACCGGGATTTGCAGGAAGACAAAGAACAGTTTCTGGATGCGGACAGGACCCTGAGTCTGTCCCTGCGCGTAGCGGCCGGGATGATGGCCGAGGTCGGCTTTGTGCCGGAAAAGATGCGTGCGGCCTTACGCCGGGGCTTCGTCAACGCTACGGATCTGGCCGACTACCTGACGGCGGGGGGGGTGCCTTTCCGCGATGCGTACCGTATGGCTGGCAAGGCCGTGGACGAAGCGGAAAAACGCGGTTGCGGGCTTGAAGATCTGCCTTTGGATTTTTTGCGGAGTATAAGCCCGTTGATCGCGGACGATGTGCGCGACGCCCTGAGCTATGAACGCGCTGCGGCCCGCCGTGAAAGCCCCGGCGGGACCGGGCCGTTGTCCGTGCAACGGCAGATCGCCGACCTGCGCCGCGAACTGGCAACGGGCTAAGAACTTATCCGTAAATAGTGTTTCACGGGCAAATACTGCGTCAAAATGATTTTTTTCCTTCGTGAAATGCTCTAGGAGTCTGTCGGACTTTAAGCATGTATTTTCTGTAACATACTGATATTTTTATATATAGCAAATCCGATCAATGAAAGCCGTATATAATAATTTCAGTATGTTATAAATATTTTAAAGCAAAGTCCGACAGGCTCCTAGGGCCTGT
>JAISRC010000040.1 GCA_031273845.1 Desulfovibrio sp. | reverse complement strand
TGTAGTAGTTCAGATTTGATCTGACAGTGGTCTCCGTTTTGACGGATTTCCTTGTCCGATCAGTTGAGCTGTCCGACCTTTTCCTTCCAGAGTTCTTTCCCGTCAAGGAGTGTCTGCATAGGCGTTCTGCCGCAGCACATTTTCCCTTGATGCGTCCTTTCTGTGTTGTAGCTGTCTATCCAGACGTCCAGGTCGGTCTGTAACTCTGCCAGAGAATGCTGCAATTTTTGCCGATTTTTTTTCACGAATCTGCTGAAGCGTCAAATCAGGATTTGCTTTTATGATAAGAATAAGGTGGGATTTTTCCGCATCAGAAAAAGCTTCTGATTTATGTCCTCTAGGGAGCGGCGCACTACGTTGCTCTGTCCTTTCAATTTTGAGCCAGTTTACCAAGGTTTTTCGGCACACATTGAACATCCTCGCCACAAGCTCTTGAGTGTATTGCCCGGTTTTATAGGCAGCCAGGGCGCGCTGCCGTGTGTCTGCTGGTATTATTTTCATCCACATTTTCTAAAGAAAATTTAGAGAAAAGTCAACTTTGAAATGCTCTAACTTTTGTGCGGGGCCAGAGCAAAGGCCAGAGAATACAAATGGTGGAAAATATCCACATACTCGACGGTAACATCGGCCGGAACCACAATGCGCATCGGCGCGTAATTCAAAATGCCCTTGATCCCCGCGCCGACCAGATAATCGGCCACACGTTGCGCATGCTCCGGCGGGGTCGTGATCACGCCTATGCGTACATTTTTGTCCTGAATGCGTTCTTTCAGATGCCGGGTACACACGACTTCAAGACCGGCAAATTCCTCACCTATCTTGAAAGGATCACAGTCAAATGCTCCGATTATCCTGAAACCCCGCCGTTCAAATTCTCTGTGTCCTATAAGGGCCTTGCCCAGGTTCCCGGCACCGATAAGTACGCAGTTCCACTCCCGGTCTATACCCAGAGAACGTGAGACGGCACGGATGAGTTCACATACATTATAACCCACTCCGCGTACGCCGAATTCTCCGAAGTATGTGAGATCCTTGCGTATCTGTGAGGCGTTTGCCCTGCAAGCCTTGGCCAGCGGACCCGATGAAACGACTTCGACCCCTTCCCGCTGCATCTGCTCCAGTACCTGCAAATAAATGGAAAGGCGTGCGATGGTGATTTTAGGTATATGTTCGTGTTTTGCCGACATGTCCTTCGTCCGAAGACCGCGCCGGGGCGCGGTCTTCGTTTTTTCGCAACCGCGCCCGAATCAGCGCATGTGTCGCTTATTCGATTTTTACTTCAAAACTGCGTCTTTGCAGTTTTGAAGTGCCGGCTACGACGCAGACATAGTGACACCTTACCTCCCGAAATGCTTAGTATTTCGGGAGGCGTCCTGCCGTACTTTTCGGTTCCGAATCAAGAAACAAGATGTTTTTGATTTGGAATCGGAATTACAGAGCTTTCGACAAGGGGTTGACGAAAAGCAGGATCATGTTGACCACCAAAGCGTAAATGGCCAAAGATTCTATAAACGCCAGACCCAGTATCAAGGTGACCATCAGTTTGCCGCCCGCTTCCGGATTGCGGGCCGTGCCTTCGCAGGCTGCTTTGAGGCCGAGGCCCTGGCCTATGCCGCACCCGGCTGCGGCAACGGCCATGCCTATGGCGGCGGCAAGGTAGCTGAGCCCCACAGCGCCGCTGTCCATATAGCGGACTGCGGCCTGACTTTCAGCCGCGGAGGCGATCCCGCACAGGAGGGGCAGGGCGGCGAGGCCGAGGATGAGGATAAACATTTTGCGCATGAAACAACTCCTTGGGTTTATATATTGTGGTCTGTTACGACCGTTCCCGCGATACCCGTCAATGGGCGTGTTCCATGGCGCCCTGCAGATAAATCATGGTCAGCATATAAAAAATGAATGCCTGAAGGCATTTGGCAAGCAGAAAAAGAAAATAGGAAGGTAGTGTCGAAACCAGGGGTGCCATGGAGAAAAAGAGCAGAAGCACTATTTCTTCACCCCGGATGTTGCCGAAAAGACGCAGGGTCAGCGAAAGCGGCCGGGCGCAGTGGCTGACCACCTCTATCGGCAGCATCAGCGGCGCCAGAACAGGCATAGGTCCCATGAAGTGCTTGATATATCTCGGCCCCCAGGAACGCAGGCCGACATAGTTGTAATAGGCAAAAACAAAAAGGGCCATGGCCGCGTTGGTGTTGATATTGGCCGTGGGGGCGTCGCAGAAGGGCAGAAGCCCGAGCAGGTTCTGGGCCAGGATAAAAAGAAAGATTCCGCAGAGCAGGGGGAAAATTTTTCTTCCGTTTTCTCCTACCGTGGCGACCGTGAAATCCTCAAGCCCGCCGATCAGGACTTCCATGACATTCTGCAGACCGGTGGGCACAAGTTTCATTTTGCCGCGCAGGATGAAGCCCGTGGCAAAAAGCACGGCCATGGCGCACCAGGTGTAAAAAACGTGCTTGTACTCTTCGGGAATGCCGAACAGGGCAGATAGTATGACCGGATGTTCCATGTCCTCAAACCTCCTTGAAAACTTTGCCGGACAGTTGCAAGAGACCCCAAACAATGATGCCCGCGACCGTGGAGCCGAGCCCCAGAAGCAGGGGAAGCGCAGGCAGGGCGCACGGAACCAGAAGCAGATACAGGATGATGCCGGTCAGGGCGAGCCGGACGCAGAAAGCGAAAAAGAGCCTGAAATGGAGCGCGGCGGAAAAGCGATCGGACATGCGCGTCTGTATAAAACGGACGCTGTGCAGGAAATTGAAGGAGGAAAGAGCTGCTCCCGCGCCGAAGGCAAGGAGCGCCGGACTGTAAGCGGCCAGTGCGGCCCCGGCCAGACAGGCCGCGCCTGCCGCAAGAATCTGGACACTCAGGATGCCGCGCAACGCGGGCGAAACAATGCCGGAAAGCGCGGGACAACGCTCAATGCCGTTGCGAAGTCCGGAACAGATGCGAAAGATGAGGCTCATTTCCGCTCCACAGTTTCCTTTTGCTGGTTCGCCACCAATTTTTTCGTGTCAACATACACGTTTCTGAAACCGGACACAATGCCTAAAAGCATGAATACCCCCGTACACCACGGAAAACTTTCAAGCCAATAATCCAGAGCATAACCGATGGCCGTGCCGGCCGCTATGCCGCTGACCATGTGCAGGCCGATCGTTCCCGCTCTCGACAGGTCATCCAGGAAACGTTTGTCCGTAATGGAAAATATTTCGGCAAGGCGCATGGGGTCGTCCTTTAGGGTATTTTACGCTTGAGATAGTCGCTTACGGCAGGCTTTGCCCGCCTGCTCCAATTTCGCAACGCGGGTTCGCAGGCAAACCCGTGCAGGGCGGCTTATAATTTCCAAAGCTAAGGAATCGCTGATTTATTTCTTTGAGGAGACTTCGCCTCCTCAAACTCCCCCCGGCAGGGGCATGATGTCCCTGCATCCCCAATAAATATTTCAGCAGGTTATATTTGATGGGGTCCGGGGGAAGTCACTTCCCCCGGCAGGGTTCGGGGCAGTGCCCCGATTAAATCAGTGCGTCCCTAAACTGCTCTTGAATTCCGGAAACCGGAGGAAAAATTGTCTTCTCCCGGTATCTTGTTGCGGCGCACCGATCTGACGGCTGATGTCCGGATTTCCGCACGGGAATCTGAAGCCGAACGGAAACAAAGGTAGCAGAAAGGAAAAGGCGGGTCAATGCTTATCAACTCAAAATCTTGAAAAACAGCGTAGTTAGAGCATTTCAAAATTGAAAATACTCAGGCGGCGTAAGCGCGAAGCGCCGCCGCCCGCCCCGCAGGCATAGGCGAAACTTGCTTTCACCGTTAGAGCATTTTACGCTTGACATTGTCGCTTACGGCGGGCACAGCCCGCCTGCTCCAATCCCGCGGCAAGGATTTGCCAGCAAATCCTTGCAGAGCAGATATACATTTTCAATGTCAATCTGCTCTATGCGCCGGAGGATGTGTCTCAAAATCAAATTGCTTTAGGCTGTTGACAGCATAGCGGGCGCGGACTATTTTCAGGTACCCTTTTCAAGGCGTCAGTCATGGAAGAGGGAGCGTTGCAAAGTCAAATTACTTTTCAGGGCATTTCAAAATTACAATGCCCATGTGACGTAAGCGTGAGCCGCAGCCGTCAGCCGGTCTTTACGGATGAAGCCGGCAGAGACAGCGCCGTCGCCCTCCCCGCAGGCGAAATCGCGTTTCGCCGTTGAACGCCGTAGAGGGCGTTTCAAAATTAAACTGCCTTTCAGGAGACATTATATGGTCAAGGCTGTTACGGACAACGAGTTTGAACAAGATGTGCTCAATTCACGGATACCTGTTCTTGTCGACTTCTGGGCGCCCTGGTGTGGCCCCTGCCGCGCCGTCGGTCCGGTTATTGAGGACCTCGGCACGGAATACGAGGGCAGGGTGGCCGTCCTGAAAATGAATGTGGACGACAACCCGGCCACTGCCGGAAAATATAACATTCGATCCATCCCGACCATGATCCTGTTCAGGGACGGGCAGGTTGTGGATCAAATTGTGGGCGCCGTCTCCAAAAATAATCTGAAAGAAATCATTGAGCAGAAAGTTCTTGCCGAATGAAACGCTTTGAAGCCGCAGTCATCGGGGCCGGGCCGGCCGGCATTGTCGCGGCCCTGTATCTTGCCCGTTTCGGAGTAAAGACCGCCCTGCTGGAAAAATCAGCGCCGGGCGGTCTTTTATTGCAGACCTTCGAAGTGGAGAACTACCCCGGTTTTCCGAAGGGCGTTAAAGGGTACGAACTTGCCGATTTACTGTCGGAGCATCTTCAATCCTATGCGAATCTGTCCCTCGTCATCGGCGGAGTCACAGAACTGCGCCGTGAGGGGAAAAGCCTGATGCTCAAAGTTGATGGGGAACTGCTGGAGGCGGAGTGCGTGATCATCTGCTCCGGAGTCGGGTACCGCAAACTGGGGCTGCCGGGCGAGGATAGGCTGCTCGGCAAAGGTCTTTCCCATTGCGCCATGTGCGACGGGCATTTCTTTCGCGGTCAAAAGGTGGGGGTGGTTGGCGGCGGCAATTCGGCGCTTGAGGAATCCCTGCATCTGTCGAAAATGGTTTCGGAACTGCACCTCATTCACCGTCGAGACGCCTTCCGGGCCGCTCCTTTGTATGTGGACAGGATCAAAAGCGCGGGCAATGTCGTCATGGAATATAACAGCGTTGTCACGGCCCTGCACGGAGATGACGGGCTTGAGGGGATCACGCTGAAACGCCTGACCACGGGCGAGGAAGAATTCCTGCCCGTGCGGGGCCTGTTCGTCTTTATCGGCTTTGAACCTGTCGTCCCCTTTCTTCCCGAGGAAATCGGCAGGGACGACCGGGGCTTCATCATTACGGATGCCGAAATGCGCGCAAGCATTCCCGGGGTGTTCGCGGCCGGCGACATACGCTCGAAGTTATGCCGGCAGATAGTGACGGCGGCAGGAGACGGGGCAACAGCCGCGCATGCGGCCAACAGTTATCTGGAACAAGGTCATGCGCACTAGAACAACACTGCACATGCTTGCCGTTTGTACGGCTTGCATCTTTTTTTCCGCATGCGGCATTATCGACTGGTTTTATCTGCCCCCGGGCGAAGACACCGCCCAAGAGCTTTTTGAGGCGGGCAACGATGCTGTGCGCGAAAAAAACTACATTGCGGCCAGCGGGTATTTTTCCAAGTTAAAGGACAACTTCCCGTTCAGCCCCTATGCCGTCGAAGCCGAGCTTTCCTTGGCGGATTGTTATTTTCTGGATGAGGAATGGATGCTTGCCGTGGACGCCTACAAGGAATTTGAGGCCCTGCATCCGCGCCACAGGGCCATTCCCTATGTGCTGTACCATATCGGCATGGCCGATATGAACGGCTATCCCTCCATCGACCGGCCGGCGGATCAGATCGAAGAAGCCTACTCGTATTTTCAGCGTCTGATCGAAAGCTATCCCGACACGGAATATGCCGAAGTAGCCGCGGACAAAATGAAGGAATGCAGGAAAATACTGGCGGAACACGAACTCTTCTTCGCTGATTTTTATTTCCGCATGGGACGATACGCCTCCGCTCTGTCCAGATATAAAACCATAGTGGACAGATTCGCAGACGTACCGGACATTTATGAACATGCCCGGGAAAAAGCCAATGCCGCCTTCATTCTGAACAGCCGGACGGAATCCGAAGAAACACGCCGGCTACGCGAGGGATCATGGCGCGACTGGTTCGGGTGGCTGTGACGGCTTGAACGCGCCCGCTGCTTTTCCGGAAAAAAGAGGCGTCATAGGCCCTCTGACGGTTTCGGACCTCACTGTAGACGGCAAAGGCATAGCCCGGCACGAGGGCAGGGTGGTCTTCCTTGATGGCGGGCTGCCCGGCGACAAGGTCACGGCCGCGGTGACAGACGTAAAGCGTAACGCCCTGCGTGCCTCTGTCGTGGAAACGCTGTTTGCCTCTCCCTATACGGTTGCGCCCTTTTGTCTCCATGCCGGGGAATGCGGCGGCTGTTCCCTGCAACATTTTGAATACGCGGCCGCCCTGGCCTGGAAGCGCAGGCACATAGCCGGGTGTCTGTCGCGCATCGGCAGGATCGAAAGCCCGGAGGTGGCCGAGCTTGTGCCTTCCCCCGAACTTCGCGCCTGGCGCAACAAAATAGCCTGTTCTTTCGCCCCTGCGCAGGGAGATGAGGGAGGGCCGCCGTTGCTCGGCCTGCGCGTATGCGCCGGCAAGACGGTTGTGCCTGTGACCGACTGTGCGGCTCAGAGCGCGGAGGCCGTGCGTCTGACGGCCTATGTGCGCGCAAGAGCGCATGCCCTCGGCCTTCCGGCTTGGGACGGCAGGATTGCCGCGCCCGGACGACAGCCCCGCGATGCGTCCGGCAAAAAGCACCCGCGGCCGGATGCCGCACGGGGATACCTGCGCAGTCTGGTGGTGCATAGTCCTGACTATGCCCCTGACGGCGTATGCCGGCTTCTGGTGGAAATCATAATCGGCCCGGAGCATTCAGTGCGCGGCGAAAATGGCCCTGCCGGTGCCGGAGGCCTCCCCGGCGGGGTGGGGCGTACGGCCGGCCTGAGCCGTTCGGAAAAAATCAGGATGCTGGGCGGGGAACTGCTGGAGCGTTTCAGGGCGGCGGGATTCATACACAGCGAACGCGCACGGCTTTCCGACATTGCCGAAGGCGAAAGACGCGTTTATGCCGCAGGCTCTGAACATCGCTTGGAACGTTTCGGGAAAATCACGGTTAAGGCCCCGTATAACGCCTTTCTGCAGACCAATACGCAATGTGCCGCAAAACTGTTCGAGCTTGCGGCTGTGATCGTCGCGGACCCGCCGCGCGCCGGCCTGCATGCCGAGGCGATCCGGCTGCTGATCGAGGTCCCCGCTGAACGCCTGATCTATGTATCCTGCGACGCCTCCCGACAGGCCAGGGACGCCGCCCTCCTGTCACCGCTCTGGCGCGCGGTAAAAAGCCTGCCTGTGGATATGTTCCCCTTTACGCCGCATGTGGAAAACCTGCTGGTCATGGAACGACGCGGAATCTGACGACGGACACGAAAAATCCTGAAAAACTTCGAATAGATAAAATCAGGCACGGCACTTGCATAAAAGCAGATACTATGTCAGAATGACAGGAAGATATAAGGACTTTTCATGGCCCTCGAACTGAGACAGCAGCTTAAGCTTACACAGCAGTTGATCATGACTCCTCAACTGCAACAGGCGATCCGGCTGTTGCAGCTCTCCCATCTGGAACTGTTGGAAACCGTGCAGCACGAGCTGCAAGAAAATCCTTTTCTTGAAGAATCACTTGAAGAAACTCCCCAGACAACTGAAGAGCAACGCGCCGGCCGGGAAGAAGACCGTGATGCCTTTACCGACGAGGCGGCCCGCAACGCGGACTGGGAAGATTACCTGGGCGAATTTTCAAGCACTTCACGCCAGTCCTCCGTACGGGAATATGAAAGTCTGGAAGACGGAGCGGGATTTGAAGCCCGTTTTTCAAACAAACCGACTCTGGAAGGGCATCTGGGCTGGCAGTTGCGCCTTTCCCGGCTTACGGAAAAAGAAAAAAACATCGGGGAATCAATAATAGGTAACTTGGGCTCAACAGGATATCTGCAGACTTCCGTGGAGGAACTGGCCGTCCAGTCAGGGTCGGACAGCGCCGAAGTGGAAAAAGTTTTGAAGGCCGTACAGCGCTTCGACCCCGTGGGCGTTGCCGCGCGCACACCGCAGGAGTGTCTTCTCGTCCAGCTTGAGGTCATGAATTACCAGCGTGATCCCATTCTTGTTTCGCTGGTGACGGAACACCTTGAAGACCTGGAAGCAAAGCGCTACAAGCCTCTGTTGCGCAAATTCAAGCTCGCCCCGGACGACCTGAAGGAGTATCTGGACATTATTCGGAGTCTGGACCCCATGCCCGGAGCGGGCTTCGGCGGGGGCGAACCCGCCTACGTTTCCCCCGATGTCTTCGTGTACCGCATGGAAGATGAATTCATCATCGTTCTGAACGATGATGATCTGCCGAAACTGCAACTGTCGTCCTTGTACGAGGCCGGCCTGCCATCCGCAAAAGAAGCCGACAAGGAGTATTTCCAGGAAAAAATGCGCGCGGCATCCTGGCTCATCAAAAGTCTTTTTCAAAGGCAGAGAACCCTTTACAAGGTCATGGAAAGCATAGTCCGCTTCCAGAAAAACTTTTTCCTGAACGGCGTATCATATCTTAAACCGTTGATTCTCAAGGATATTGCCGAGGACATCAACATGCACGAGTCCACGGTCAGCCGTATCACCTCCAACAAATACGCGGCGACGCCTTTCGGCATCTTCGAGTTAAAGTTTTTCTTCAACAGCGCGCTTTCCGTGGACGACGGCGGCGAAGTGGGTTCAGAAAGCGTAAAAGCACTAATAAAACAGTGTATTGCTTCGGAAAATCCGAAAGAACCCCTGAGCGACGAACAGATAGGTGACCTTCTTAAAGAAGAACTTAAAGTGAACATTGCCCGCCGCACGGTGGCCAAGTACCGCACAGCGCTGGGCGTGGCTTCCTCATCCAAGAGGAAGGCTTTTTTCTGAGCACATCGCGTTTGGTCGCTACAGCATTTTACGCTTGAGACAGCTGCTTTTCGAAACAGACAACGGAGGATACATAATGAATATTTCGCTGACATTCAAAAATTTTGAACCTTCGGATCACCTGCGCCGTTATGCCGAACGGCGTTTCCGAAAATTGGAGCGCTTTCTGCGCAACAGCGAGGGCACGGACATGACCGTGGTGCTCACGGTGGACAAGTTCCGCCACAAGGCGGACGTGCAACTGTTTTCCGACGATATATCCATTTCCGCCGTGGAGCAGTCGTCCGACATGTACGCCACGGTCGATTTGGTGCAGGATAAGCTTGAAACCCGCTTGAAAAAACACAATGACCGCATAAAGGAAAAACGCCGCGAAACCCGCCGGAATCTTGACAGCTCTCAAGAGCCGCGCAACACGACGGATGATGCGGCCGCCCCTGTTGCGGTTATCGTGACGGAGCATGTCGAGCCGAAGCCCATGTTTGCGGACGAAGCAGCTTTACAACTCAGCCGCAGGGACGACATGGTGCTCATTTTTCTGAATGCCGAAACGGACCGGATCAATGTGCTGTACCGGCGAAAAGAAGGCGATTTCGGTCTCATTGATCCCGGAAGATGACGATGGACGCGGCGGAGCGGAGGAACTGCGCTATGGAAGATCCTCCGGATAAGAAAAGCGGGCATACGGCGGAAAATCTTCCGAATATAAAAGCGGGCCTGTGATGGAAAGTCCCCCGGAAAAAAAAAGCGGGCCCGCAGCGGTCATCATCACCGGTCTTTCCGGGTCCGGTAAAAGTACCGCCTTGTCCGTCTTTGAAGACCTGTCATTTTTTGCCGTCGACGGGTTGCCCGCTCGTTTTGCCGCATCCATGGCGGATATGATCGCCGGGGAAATCCCCGGCAAGTACGCGGGTATAGCCTTGGGCATGGACCTCAGGCAAAGCGGTTTTGCCGATGAATGCAGCGCGGCCTTGCCTGAACTGGCCAACCGCGGCTTTGCCCCTTATGTGATTTTTTTTGAAGCCGGCAGCGAGGTGCTGCTTAAGCGCTACGCCACCACCAGACGGCCGCATCCCTTGGAAAAAGAAGGCCTGGGCCTGGAGCAGGCCATGGACATGGAACGCCGCAGGCTGCGGCATTTACGAAAAAGCGCGGATATGGTGGTCGACACCTCGGATTATTCCATCCACGACCTGCGTCGCGTCATTCTCAACAAATGGATGATGTTGAGCCGACAGACACGCAAGCTCAAGATACACATCATCACGTTCGGCTTCAAATACGGCATCCCGTCCGAAGCCGACATGCTTTTCGACCTGCGTTTTCTCCCCAATCCTTATTTTGTCTCTGAACTTAAATCCCTGTCCGGTCTGGACGCCGCGGTCGCCGATTTTGTGCTCAAAAACGAACCCGGCCGGGAGTTTTTCGAAAAATTAAAAGATTTTATGCGTTTTATCCTCGAACAGTTCGAAAATGAAGGGCGCTACAGGCTTACCACGGCTATCGGATGCACCGGCGGCAGACACAGGTCCGTAGCTGTGGCCGAAGCCCTGGCCGCTGCCTTCAAGGCCGAAGAATACACCTTCACGCTCGAACACCGCCATCTGGACCTGGGCTGACGCCGCCGGTTTTCCCGCCTCATTCGTTGTTCAAGTTCCGCATTCAAATTCCGAACAGAACATTTCAATTCAAGCTCTGAAAGGCATGGATTGCCGCGCGGCTTCGCCGCTCGCAATGACAACCCTCTGTGCAACGACAACTCACCGGCATTCAGGACAACTTTCTGTCATTCCGAGGGCCGCTTGGATAACGTACGATATTTTTCGCACATTGAAAAAGTGGAAGTAGCCCGCCAAGTCGGTTAGGTTTGGTCATCACCAAACAACCACCAAACCGACGAGGGAGGGCTACAGATGGAAGC
>JAISRC010000021.1 GCA_031273845.1 Desulfovibrio sp. | reverse complement strand
TATCCACGCTATAATTATAGCGTGTTTCTGCCTCTTGCCAAGGGCAAATTATCTTGGATCACTCTTGTTTTACAGACTTTCTTACTCTTCCACGCTATAATTTCACCGGAGCTTAGGTCGGAATGACAGAAAGTTGTCATGAATGCCGATGAGTTGCCATTGCACCGAGGATTGTCATTGCGAGCGGCGAAGCCGCGCGGCAATCCATGCCTTTTAGAGCATTCTCAACTTTGAAACGCTCTAAAAAACGCAGTTTTGTTGATCTGCTCTATGTCGCTTTTTCCTTGTGTCCCCGACGCCGGCAGAATATACCTCGGAGCGCATTCTTTTTGCTTCAAGGCATAGCCGGCCGAAAATCCGGCCCGCCGTAGACGGCGTGTGAGAGGCGAAAACCGCATTTTCCGCCGAAGCGGTCTTGCGGAAAGTATAAAATATTTTCCGCACTCAGCAACAGAATGCAGCGGGCTATCCGGAATACCCCACCGCCGGACAACGGGTAACGGTGTTGTAATGTATAATATTCTCATAGTGGAAGATGAATGTAAAATCGCCGAAACAGCAATGGAATACCTTCAACGCGACGGCAATAACGTACGGCACGTGACAACCATGTCTGATGCCCTGCGGGCTGTCGATGCGGAAACGGACCTTATCGTTCTGGACCTCATGCTCCCCGACGGCCGCGGCGAAGACCTGTGCGAACATATTATCAACCTGTATAATACGCCGGTAATCATACTGACGTCCAAAAGCAGCGAACAGTCCAGAATCCGCGGGTTCGCCTGCGGCGCGGACGATTATCTGACAAAACCCTTCAGTCCGAGGGAACTTGTCGCCAAGGTAAAATCCGTTCTCAAGCGAGCCAAACAGCGCGACAATATTATCAGGCTCGGCAATGAGATAATGATCTATCCGGATCGCCGCACGGTCACAAAAAACAACATTGCCGTCAAACTGACGCCCAATGAATATAAAATTCTGCTTTGTCTGGCGAATAATCGGCAATCGGTTGTGAGCCGCGACACACTGGTGGAAGACATCAATGCTCCCGATGCCGCGGACCGCACAGTGGATGTCCATATCAGACATAATACGGCAAAAACTTGAGGATGATCCGAAAAATCCCCTGATTATCAAGACGGTCCACGGCTGTGGATATGCGCTGGGTGTGACGCGTTATGCGTAAAAACAGATCCTTCATCACGCTGTTTACAGCATATTTTACTGTAATCGCCGCTGTTACAGTCGCCGTTTTCATTTTTTTCGGCCTGAGAATTATTGACAAATTCTTTTCCTACTATGTTGACAAAGTATATGAGGAAACTCAGCATATGCTTGTGATGCAGGTCGCCGTGCATTACAGGATGTACGGCTCATGGGACGGCTATGACGGAACGGAAACAGGCGCAACGGCTTGAAGCTGTCCTCGACGGCATTTATGAAGCCGACAAGTCCCGCCTGGAATCCATGCACGCGGAATAACCCGTACCGGCGAACTGCCGAACGAACGTCCTGCGGCAATAAAAAACCGGAAAGTGTTGAGCAAGGAATGTTTTAAGCCGAAAATACATTGTCCTTCAATAATTTCATGCTGCAACAATATTCGCAGGTCAATATCCGCAAAAACCGATATCGACAATGCACATTCACGGAACGTTCCAATATCAGCCTACGGCAGCAACCGGGAGGAATATTTCATGAAAAAAACAGCGTTACTGTACGTTGCCTGTCTGCTCGTTCTGCAGACCGCCGGCTTTGCCGCGCGCCTGCCCGCAACCGAAAACATCCCTACCGACAATGAGGTGAACATGAAAAATGTCCCTGTAACCGACAGCGCGGACCTGCGCGAAATCTATTTCGCCGGCGGATGCTTCTGGGGCGTGGAGGAATACTTTTCGAGGATCCCCGGCGTGCGCGGCGTTTCCGTCGGCTATGCGAACGGCACAACGAAAAATCCGACATATGAACAGGTATGTTCCGGGAAAACCGGCCATGCGGAAACGATCCATGTCCGCTATGATCCGAAAATCGTCAGCCTGAAAACGCTCGCCGGGCAGTTTTTCAAAATTATTGATCCGACAAGCGTGAACAGACAGGGAAACGATATAGGCAGCCAGTACCGGACAGGCATCTACTACGTTCGGGAAGACGACAAAAAAATGCTTGAAGCCGTCACGGACGAGGTGCGGAAGCAATACTCCCGGCCGCTCGCTGTGGAACTGCTTCCCCTGACCGCCTACTACCCTGCCGAAGAGTACCATCAGGACTACCTCAAAAAGAACCCCGGCGGCTATTGCCATATCAGTTTCGACAGCCTTGGGGACATTCAGACGGAAAAGGATGCCGTCGCGGACCCGTGCGAATATTCCAGACCGTCGGATGAGGAACTGAAAAAAAAGCTTTCGCCGGATGCTTATCACATTGTCCGCAATGCGGGCACCGAGCGGGCCTTTTCGGGTGAATTCCATGATCACAAGGAGCGGGGAATATATGTGGACGTTGCAACGGGGGAGCCGCTGTTTTCGTCAACGGACAAATTTGATTCCGGCAGCGGCTGGCCGAGTTTCACGAAACCCGTTGATCCCGCCGTCATAACAGAGCATGCGGACGACAGCTTCGGCATGCGGCGCATCGAGGTGCGCAGCCGCGTCGGGAAGTCTCATTTGGGCCATCTGTTCGACGACGGTCCGAAAGACAAGGGCGGCCTGAGGTACTGCATCAACAGCCTCTCCCTCCGCTTTGTGCCCTATGACGCTATGGAGAAGGAGGGATACGGGGAACTCAAAAAATTGATCAAATAGGGAGATCTGCCATGAGCAGAAGAAGCGTCTTGATTACCGGCGGCGCGCAGGGTATGGGGAGCGCGTTTGCCGCGGAATACGCGGCAAACGGCTTTGACGTGATCCTGGCCGATGCGCAATCCCCGGATTCTCCGCCTTTCAGGCAAAGCGCGCAAAAAGCCGCGGACAACGGTGTTTCCGTGCTGGCCCGGCGTTGCGACGTCACTTCCCCGGCGGAGGTTGATACTCTGTTTGACGAAGCCTGGGAGCGTTTTCAGCGTCTGGACGTTGTAATAGCCAATGCCGGAACGATGGCCCTGGGCGAAACCTGGAACCTGACGGACAAGCAGGTCGGCCGGACGCTGGCGGTGAACCTTGAGGGCGTCTGGCGCACGAACGCCCATGCCGCGCGCCGCATGCTGGAACAGGGCTGGGGGCGGATCATCAATATCGCCTCCATAGCCGGGGTCGTCGGCGTACACCTGCACGCCGCATACTGCATGAGCAAATTCGGGGTCATCGGCCTGACCAAAACCCTGGCCAGGGAACTGCACGGAAGCGAAATCCGCGTCAATGCCCTGTGTCCTTCGCCCGTAAAAAGCCCCATGTCGGAAACAGCCGAATTCATTGTCTACATGAACAGGATGCTGGGCAAACAATTCCGCAATCCGCGCGAAATGTACGCCGACCCGGCCGCGCGTTTTCTGGAACCGGAAACCGTGGCGCGTATGGCCTTCTGGCTGGGCAGCAGCGAAGAGGCCGGAACCTTCAGCGGCCGGGAAATCATCATGGATCTCTACTGTCAGACATAGGCATGTGCGGCGTGAGTTCTTTCGCTGAAATGATCAGGGCATCGTCCGGCTCTTCACGGCCCGGCCGGAGTATGGGCCGGAAATGCCCGCCCTGCGGAGAAAGCCGCCGGAGCAGGGACATGCGGTGCCAGGTCGTGAACCCGTGCGCGGCGGCCAACAGCCGCGAACTGCCGTTACTCGCGGAAATATGGTTGAACATGCGCTTCAGGCCGAGTTCCGTCCCGGCCCACGCGAAAAGCCGGTCGCAGGCGGCGGCGAGCAGGCCGCGCGGCGCGCCGCCGCGCATGATCAGCATGTCCATGCGGCAGGATTCACGGCGGAAATCAAAGTCCTCCAAACCTGCATGCCCGAAGAATACTCGCCCTCCTGCCTCATCCCACCCGCAGACCACGAAAAGCAGGGCATCGCCGGCTTTGCGTAGATAGTCGAACTGCCGCGCCAAATCCGCCTCCGCTTCGCCGGAACTGAAGAGGATATGCCGGTTCTCCATCCACAATTCACGCAAAAATTTGACGAATTCCCCGTTTTGCAGGTCGTCCGCGCTGAGAGCCCGCAACAGATAGTCCGCCCCCGCATGCCTGAATCCAAGCTCAAGCCCCTCCTTACGGATCAGGCCCAGCCGTTTCAGAATGTCCGCCTTGCGTCTCAGTCGTTCGGGAGGCGCCGGCACAGGGGCTTCCCTACCCTTGTTGCGCATAAAATCCTTGATGCAGGCGGCGACATAATCCGCCTCATCGTCACTGAGGCCGACCCCGCCGGGCAGGAGCAGAGCGCAATCGGCCAGCGCGTAAGCGGTGGGGTTGTCCGCCTTTTTGAACAGCGGCATGGCCGAAAGGGGATAAAAGGCCGGGCGGGTGACAATGCCGCATTGCCGTAGTCTTTGCGCCAGTTCCCCGGCTCCCCCTCCTTCCATGATCAGCAGGGGCATGATGCAGCTGTTGCGCGTTTCTTCGTTTTCCGGGTTGAGGCAAAGACCGGGCACATCTTCCAGACGCCGCCGGTACCGGCCTACAATGCGCGCTTTTTGCCCGAGCATCTCGGGCAAATCTTCGATGCAGGCCAAGGCCGCAGCCGCCGCAAGATCGGAGAGGGCGAAGTCATACGCGGGAAAATCGTAAATCAAGGGGTTCGACGCATTGCGCCCCTCCCCTCCCAGGCGAGCGACCCTGCCGGCAAGCTCCCGCGAGGAAGAAAGCAGCATCCCGCCGACACCGCAGTCGGGCAACCCCGGACCGTTGAAGCCGAAAACGGACAGGTGCCCGAACGAACCCGCCGGACGGCCCCGGTACAGCGCCGCGACGGCCGTGCCCGCTTCTTCCAGTACAAAGAGTCCGTGCGCGGCGGCAAGCTTAAGCAGGGGATGCATGTCGCAGATCCCGCCGTACATGTGGACGGCCGCCAGACCTTTGACGCGCGGGCTTAAACGGGCCGCGGCCGCTTCCGGGCTCAGGCAGAGGGTGCGCGGGTCCAGATCGCAGAACACAGGAACGGCCCCGCAGTGCAGAACGGCCGCCGCGAGGGAAAAATCCGCACCCTCCGACAGAAGCATTTCATCCCCGCTGCCGAGGCCCAGAGCGCGCAGGGCAAGAAAGACGGCCGCCCTCCGGCCGGAAACGGCAAAGGCATAATCCCGGCACGCGATGCGGGCCATCGCCGACTGCAGGCGCAAAACGGCGCGCGCATGAAACACGCCCCTGTCTTCGGCGACCGCGTCCGCTACGTTCCGTATCTCGTCGCTATCCGCCGGCGCGGCGTTGAAGTTTATGGGATCAATGGTCATATCGGGAAAACATACCTGAATGAATCGCTGATTTAGAGCATTTCAAACGTGAGAATACCCTGAAAGGCATGGATTGCCGCGCGGCTTCGCCGCTCGCAATGACAACCCTCTATGCAACGACAACTCACCGGCATTCATGACAACTTTCTGTCATTCCGAGGGCCGCTTGCGGCCCGTGGGAATCCATGTCTTTTGTCTTCAAAATTTTCTCCACATCTTCTGCTCCTGCACGTCCATAGAGTATTTTCAACTTTGAAATGCTCAAATGCCGGAGGAGGCTCCGCCCCCTCAAACTCCCCCGGCAGGGGCCTCAGGCCCCTGCCCCCCCTTTTTCGGTAACCGGATATTGTACGCCTGCCGGGCATTTTCAATGTTTGAAATACGCTACAATTCCCTGGCGGTTATGTACATATAGCTGTCCGCCCGCTCCCGGCCGGGCGCGTACATGGGCCGCATCGCTTCCCCTCCGGGCACGGGATAAGCGCGCATCGACTGCTTGTGCAGGACCTTATAGCCCGCGGCGAGGGCCAGGAGCAGCGGCATGGTGTTGTCCCCCCTGATATGGGCGAAGATGCGGGTCAATTTGAGCCGTTCCCTGCACCAGACGTAAAAAGTTTCGCAGGCCGCTCCCATCAATCCCTTCGGCGCGCCCCCGCGCATGACCAGGGCGTCCAGAGTGCCCTCGGCCTTTTTGTAATCAAGGGAGGAGAGGCCGATATGCCCCCAAAGCGTCCCTCCGCCTTCTCCGCGAACCGGAAAGCTTTCCGGCGACGCGGTTTCGGCAGTTCCGGAGCAGGGCGGCGCCCCGTCCTCCTCGCGGATCAGAAAGAGCAGAAAGGCAGTCCCCGCGCGGCTCCTGTAAAAATCCACCAGCCTGCGCAGTTCTTCCTCCGGGTCCGCCGGGCTGTACATGAGCATATGCGCGTTGGCCCGACGCAGTTCGCCCATAAAGGACACGATCTGCGGGTCATTCGCCTGGTTCAGGGTTATAAGGCTCAACGCCCAGTTCCGCCCGTCATGCGTGAAAGGCAGATCGCAGCCCTCCTTTTTGATGCGGGCGAAAAAGTCCGGAAGCCCGGCCTGCTCTTTGAGCCGGCCGGAAAGCGCCGGCCGGGCGCTCTTCAGGCCGCGATCGCGCAGCAGCGTCGTAACGCAGGCGGCGACATAGTCCGCCTCGTCGTCGGTCAGATCGAATCCGCCGGGCAACAGGAGCAGGCGGTCGGCCAGTCCGTGGGCCACGGGGTTATCCGCCTTTTTGAACAGGGGCATGGACGAGAGCGGGGTCAAGGCCGGGCGGGCGGTGATCCCGCGGGCCCACAGCTTTTGCGCCAGATCCCGCGCCCCGCCCTGCTCAAGGACGATGAAGGGCATGAGGAAGCTGTTGCGCGTTCCCGCGATTTCAGGGTTCAGCCGGAGGCCCGGCATATCGCCCAGCCGTTCCCGGTAGCGCCTGAAAATGCACTCCTTCCGTTCCGCAAGCTCCTTGAGGCGTTCAAGCCGGGCCGACCCCACAGCCGCCGCGAGACCGGACATGGCGAAATCATGGCCCGCCGCATCATAGCCGGCGGGGTTCAATGCGCTGCGGCCTTGCCCGCCCAGGCACGCCGCCCTGCCGGCAAGAACCCGGGAGGAGGACAGAAGCATCCCCCCCGCCCCGGTATGCACAAGACTCATATCTTTGAAATTGAAGACGGAAATATCCCCGAAAGACCCGACCGCCCTGCCCTGCCGCAAGCCGCCGAAGCCGGAAGAGGCGTCCTCGATCAAAAAAAGCCCGGATTTGCCGGCAAGTTCTTCCAGGGCCTGCATATCGCAGGGCAGGCCATACATGTGCGCGGCGATTATGCAACGCGTGCGCGGGCCTGTGCGCGCCGCCGCGCATGCCGGGTCAAGGGTGAAGGTCACGGGATCCAGATCGCAGAACACGGGCGTTGCCCCGCAGTGCAGAACGGCCGCCGCCGCCGCGAAATCGGCCCCTTCGGAGATCGGCACCTCGTCGCCCGGCCCTGCGCCCATGGCGCGCAGGGCCAGATAGTATGCGGCCCGGCCTCCTGATACGGCAAGGGCGTATTCCCGGCCCACGCAACGGGCCATGGCCCGCCGGAAGGACGGGACGGCGGACTGCATGCCCCGGCCGGAGGCAAGTGTCTCCGCCGAGTACGCAATTTCGCGCTCCGTGACGGAAGGCTCGTTCAACGCAATGATATACGGCGGCGTCATGCCTCCCTCCTCCACAGAGAGGGCATACGCGCCGCCAAAAGGTCGTTCAACGCATCGGCGCAGGGCGTCATATTCCCCCAATGTGCAGCACTTCGCCGGTCAGCATGGCGCTTTTTTCGTCCAGCAGGAAGGAAACCGTGTTCCAGACATCCTCCGGAACCGCCTGCCGTTTTATAATCTGTCTCTGCACGATCTTGTCTATCTGTTCCCGCGTCAGCCCGGCCAGCATGGGCGTATCTATGGGAGGAGGAGCGACTGTGTTGACCGTTATGTTGAAAAAGGACAGTTCGGCGGCGAGACAGCGGCTGAAGACCTCCACGCCTGCTTTGCAGGCGGCGTAGACGCTTTCGCCCGGCGTGCCGAGGGCGGTGACGATGCTGGAAAAATTGATGATGCGCCCGCCCTTGCGCCTGACCAGCAGTTTTGCCCCTTCCGCGCAACAGTGCATGGCGCCGAGCAGGTTGACCCCGACCAGCCTGCTCATCGTCGCGCTCGGCGTGGTCAGGAGCAGATTCATGGAAGCCGCGCCGGCCGCATTGATAAGCGCCCAAACTCGCCGGCCGCGCAGGGAGCGGTAAAAAGCGGCTACAGCCGCCCCGTCCGTGACGTCCACGGCGTGGATCGGATAGCCGGGATCTTTTTCCGGCGGACGTCGGGACAGGCCGATGACCCCGTAGCCGCTTTCCAGAGCGCGAAGGGCCAGATGCGAGCCGATGCCGCCGGTTGCTCCGCTGATCACCACACACTCCATAATACTCCTTTATACTTCCGTGTTTCAATCCACAACCGACGCCGGCCGGGGAGTCTGAGGGGGCGAAGCCCCCTCAGAGAGACAACCATAACCCCTCAGGCCCTGTCGTTCCGAGGTGCAGTCGAAGGGCCTGTAAGCATTGCCGCACAGCGCCCTGTCATTCTGAGCCGAAGACGAAGAATCCATCCGGGTGCCTTGAAAAAACAAACCTCGAAGATAGATTCTTCGCGGAGCCTGCCCTGAGGTTTCCGAAGGGCTCAGAATGACAAGACAAGAAGCGTGGCGGATTATGGACAAATCAATGTTTCCTTTGATTTTGAGACGCATCCTCCGGTGTCACGCCGGCGTTTCCTCCGGCAGGCCGCGCTGCTCTTCGGCCAGAGCGAGTATGTAGGCAGCCATATCCGCAGGGGTGCGGTAACGGCTGCGTTTTTCGGACATTGCCATATCGCCGGCCCAGCAAAAATCTATGCCTCCGTCCAGGCAGCGGTCTTCAATCCTGGTCAGCAGACCGACCAGGGCCAGGGAACCGAGCACGGCCCCGCGCCCGAGCAGCACGGAGTCCGGGCGCGCCGCCCCCGGCCTGCCCAGTTCTTCATCCGTTTCCTCAAGGATGAATTTCAGAATATCGTCATTGCCGAGCATGGTTTCTGTCGCCTGCACGATCCCGCGCGCCCTTCCGGATGCCGGGGAAGTTTTCAATCCTGCGCGTAATGCGCCTCAATATACTCGGCGAGGGTGCCCATGCTTTTGAAGGGCGTCGCTTCGCTGGAAAAGGCGTCGTCGCCCGCCAGGACTATGTCCGTGCCGGCGGCGTCGCTCAGCAGTTCGTCAAGCCGGGTGAGAAAGGACATGGCGTCCATGGAATCGAAGATGCCGTCGGCTCCCAGTATGCTCAGAGAAAGCGAAAACTTGCCTTTTTGCATCCCGTTTGCGGTTTCATTGAAAGCCTTTTCCAGCAGGGAATGAATGTCTTGTCTGTTCAACATGGCTGTTCCGTTGTTTTTTTGTTTCTAGGACTTATGTCCACGGCGCCGCTTCTTATCCGTCCGGGCACGGCCTGGGGCGGCAGCAGTCCTTTTAAATGCCGGCGCAGTCTGCGCAGCAACTCTCTCCGTTCGCCGGCGTTTTGCGGCTCACGGACAAAGCGGCAGTCCAGTTCGACGTGCATGCCGGTAAGGGGGTTTTCCGCGCCGCGGGCGTGGGCCAGCAACAGTCCGGGAAAGCGCAGGGCGGCATCTTCCACCTCGTCCGGACGCACCTTTATCCCCCCCACATTGATCAGGCCGTCGCTGCGTCCGCTTATGCGCAGCCAGGGGCCGTCGCTTTCGGCCAGATCCCCTGTGTCGTACCAGCCGCCGGCGTCGAAGGGGGAGGGGGCGTTCAGGTAACCGAGCATCCTGTTGCCGGAGCGTATGCGCAAGGTGCCGTCCGCGATGCGCGTTTCCGTATCTTCGCCGCCCACGCGCATCCAGAGGCTGTCCCTGGACCGGCTTTTCACGCGCAGTATGCCCAGTTCGGACATGCCGTAAGTCTGGCGGAAATCGACATCCGGCAGGGCGCGGCACAGGGCGTCCAGGGTCGGCTGATCCATGCGCTCAGTGCCGTAGCTGATTATTTTCAGGTCCGTCGGGGGGTCGTCAAGCAGGCCGTGCAGGAGCAGGAGGCGCAGAAAGGTCGGCGAGGCCGGGAGCAGTTCCGCCCTGAATTCGCGCACGGCGGCGATCACGTCTTCCGGAGCCGGAGAGCGGGGAACGGCTACCTGCCCGTGGTTGAAGAGCATGTGCAGCAGGGTGTTCAGGCCGCCTATGTGGTCAAAGAGCAGCAGGGCCACGGAGCGCAAAGCTTTGCGCGGGGTCCGGTAGCGGGCCAGAAAATGCCGGGTCGAATGCAGAACGGCCTTGGCTTTGCCCGTTGTGCCGGACGAAAAAAGGATGAGTCCGCCTTCGCCCCGCGCGCGCAGTTCCTCAAGCAGGGGGTGTTTGTCCGCCGGTTCGGGAAGACGCTCCGTCCGCCCGTCCCGGACGACGCAATTCACGCCCGCTGTGCGGAAAAAATCCGCATGTCCCGACTGCGTGAGCGGGGTCAGGGGCACGATGACCGCCCTTCTGTCCAGAAGATGCAGGAAAGCGCTCACGGTAGGAGGATCGAAACCGCCTGTCAGGGCGACCACGTCCCCTTCTTTTACGCCGGGCAAGCCGGATTTTCCCGCTGCGGCCACATCGGCCGGGGAGAGTGTGAAGGATCGCCCGATCAGAAAAGGCCGTTGAGGGTCCGGACTGTTGCGCAGCAAGGTCTGCAACAACTGCGTCATTTACAGGTCCTTGGCGGCGATGACCATGAAGTCGTCCGGCTTGTCGTGGCCGGGTATGTACATGGGGCGCAGGATTTCCGCCCCCGGCAGAGTTTGCCTGCGCAGGGAAATGCGGTGCATGGGGACGAAGCCGAGGGATGTGGACAGGCGCATGGACTTTTCATCGCTTCCGCGTACGCGCGCGAAGACGCGGGTGAGATGCAGGGCGCTTTTGCACCAGAGATACAGGGCGTCGCCGGCCGCCGCCGCAAGCCCTGCGGGAGCGGACGCGGACAGGAGCGGCCCCTCCGCGTCGCACTCGGCCTTTTTGAAATCAAAGGAGGAAAGGCCTATATGTCCCAGGAGCGGCGCGTTCTCCGCGCCCTCCTCGCGGATCAGGAAGAGCAGGAAGCCCGCCCCGGCGGGGCTTTTATAAAAATTCATTATACTGCGGAATTCTTCCTCCACGTTCGCCGGGCTGTGCGTGAACATATGCGCGTTGGCCAGACGCAGTTCGCCGAGGGCGGCGGCAAGCTGCGTGTCGTCCGTCTGCCCCGGGGTCATGAGACTCAAAGAGTAGTTCCGTTTGTTGTGCGTAAAGGGCAGGACGCAGCCTTCCTTTTTGATGCGGGCAAAAAAGTCCAGAAGTCCGGCCCGGTATTTGAGCCAGCCGGAAGGGGCCGGCTCGGCTTTTTTCAGTTCCGGATCCCGCAGCAGCATTTTGACGCAGGCCGCCGCATAGTCCACTTCGTCATCGGTCAGATCGAACCCGCCGGGCAACAGGAGCAGGCGGTCGGCCGCCCCGTGGGCCACGGGGTTGTCGGCTTTTTTGAACAGGGGCATGGAAGAGAGCGGGGTCAGAGCCGGGCGGGAGGCGATTTTGCCGGCCCACAGCCTTTTCGCCAAGTCCCCCGCACCGCCCTGTTCAAGGACGATGAAGGGCATGAGAAAGCTGTTGCGGGTTTCCGCGATTTCAGGGTTCAGCGCCAGACCCGGCACATCGCCCAGCCGTTCCCGGTAGCGGTTGAAGATGCGCGCCTTCTGTTCCACGAGCTCTTTCAGACGTTCCAGTTGGGCCAGCCCCACAGCCGCCGCGAGGTTGGACATGGCGAAATCATGGGCCGCGATATCATAGACGAGGGGGTTCGCAACGCTGCGGCCTTCGCCGCCCAGGCGCGCCGCCCTGCCGACAAGGTCGCGGGAGGAGGACAGGAGCATGCCGCCTTCGCCGGTATGCACCAGGCTCGTATCCTTGAAGTTGAAGACGGAAATATCCCCGAAAGACCCGACCGCCCTGCCCTGCCGCAAGCCGCCGAAGCCGGAAGATGCGTCCTCGATCAAAAAAAGCCCGGATTTGCCGGCGAGTTCTTCCAGGGTCTGCATATCGCAGGGCAGGCCGTACATGTGCGCGGCGATTATGCAGCGCGTGCGCGGGCCTGTGCGCGCCGCCGCGGATTTCGGATCAAGGGTGAAGGTCGCGGGGTCAAGATCGCAGAACACGGGCGTTGCCCCGCAATGGAGAACGGCCGCCGCCGCCGCGAAATCGGCCCCTTCGGGGATCAGCACCTCGTCGCCCGGCCCTATGCCCATGGCGCGCAGGGCCAGGAAGAAAGCGGCCCGGACGCCGGACACGGCAAAGGCGTATTTCCGTCCCACGCACCGGGCCATGTTTCGCTGGAAGGCCAGCACGGCGGCGGTGGCTTTCGCCCCCCGGCCGGAGGAAACGGCCTCGGCCGCGTACTCGATTTCGCGTTGCGTGACGGAAGGGGTGTTCAGCTCCATGGCGTGCGGTCTCATCAAAAATTCCTTTAGGGCGAGGTGATTTAAGGCGATGTGCTTTTGAATCGCTCACTTCGGCGTTTACGGTTTCCGCATGGAAATCTGAACGCCGGCCGTCGGGCCAGCACGCCGCGAAACGGCGTAAGTCAGCAGAAAAGCATCTTTTTCGGCCGGCAATCCTGCATTGAAAAGCTCACTTTTCAGTGCATATATCTGTAAGGCTCGGTGAAGGCAAGCCGGAATACAACACGCGTGTCGTTCCGGGGCTCAACCTGACATCCGTCGCGCTTCCTGTCCGGTCATTCTGAACCCTTCGGAAGACCCTCAGGGCAGGCTCAGCGGAGCGGCGGGCGGGATAACTCCGCCCGCCTGTCCGGCTTATATGCCTCCGCTGCCGATCAGCGCCACAAACAGTTGCTGTGAGTCATCCTGTTCGTTGGTGTAAACCTGATAGGTAACGCCGTCCAGGACCTCCGTTGCCCCGCTTTTTTCCGCCCATCCGCCGTTGCTCAATACCTCCTCGGCCGCCGATGCTTCGGCCCGCAGGAAAATCTTTGTATCGTCGCCTGCGGAATCAAACAGATCTCCCAGACCGTTCAATGCCGCATCAAGGTTCTCGCCGGCGGTCAGGTCCAGAACCAGATTTTCCAGCCCGTCGAGACTGTTCGTGTCGATGCCGCTCGTCAGGCTGCTCAGGCTGTCGTCCCCGTCAAACTTCACGAAGAGTGTGTCGTTCTCGTGGCTGAAATCAAGGGAACCCAAGTCAAGGTGCTCCGCATCCGTCAGGTAGACGGTGCTGTCCTCATCCTGCAGGGTAACGGTGATGCCGCTTTCGGCGAACAGTTCGGTGAGCCAGGGCACTGCGCCGAGGTCCACTCCCTGTACCGTTACCTGTTCAAATCCCATGCTTTCAATGTCGGCGCTTTCAAACCATCCCTTGTACCAGGCCTCGAAGGTTGCTGCATCAGGGGCGTTGAGAATGAGCAGGTCGTTGCCTTCGCCGCCGCTCAGGCTGAAGGTGCCGGCGTCCGCAACGACTGCTCCGTTCAGGCTGACCGTGTCGTCGCCGGCCGCGGTGTCCACGATGATCTTGCCGCCGTCTTTCGCCAGAATATCGCCGCTCAGGGTTACAGTGTCATTGCCGGCTCCGCCCTGTATGCCGACATGCCCGCCGTTCAGGGCTTCCAGGGCAATCCCCCGGAGTTGCTCCGGCCCGGCAAGGGAGCAGGCGATGAGGACGCTCATGCCGGCATCGGTGCCGGCGAATACATCCACGGAACTGTACGCGCCGTCCGCGCTGATGCCCGCGGCATGCCGCGCGCCCGTTGCGCTGATGTTCAGGGAGTCCGTCCGCACGGTTATCTGTGCAGTGCCTTCGCGCGATTCATTGGATGAATCGCTGTAGTTGCTGCCCTCAACCGGTTGACCGTTCCCCTCAACGTAATGGCTTGATGTCTGCACATACTCCCTGTCGATGCTTTGCGCGGCAATGCCGTAGGCATCGTCGCCGGAAACCGTGATTTCCAGTTTTCCGGCCGTAACATCCACATGGGCATAGCCGGCATCGCCTTTGGCGTTGATGCCGGCGGCGCGCTCATCGGAGGCCGCCCCTATACTCAGACTGTCGGCCTCAACCGTGACGGACGCATAGGCATCCGAGAACTCGGTGTATGTGCCCTCCTCCATCCGGCTGTACCCGTCAGAGCGAGACTCGGAGCTTGTATATTGATATGTGTACTCCTTGCCCGCGGCTTCCGCCGTGATGCCCGCGGCTTCCGTCTTCCCGGAGGCACTGACGGACATATCCCCGGCATGAATCTCTACTGCGGACTGCATGTATGCGCCCGAGCCTTTCCCCTCAGCTCCGGCCTTGACGCCGGCAGCGCGTCCGGCGGACGAAGACGCGATTATATCCAGGTCTTCGGCTTCAACATGGGAGCGGGCATCGACCGGATAAGATTGCGCGGAACTCATGTACATATCTTCCGACCATGATTCGTCCGAGGAGCGGCTATTGCTGCTGCTCCCGTGTATGAGTCCGTCGGCAGTCGTACCGACCGCCGAGATACCCAGAGCTTCCTCGTTGCCGGATGCGGTGACAGTCAGTTCCTTGGCCGAAACATCCATTTCGGCTTCGCCGCCGACGGATCGGGATTCAATGCCGACGGCGCGTCCTTCAGAGTCCGTTTCTATATCCAGACTGTCGGCCCGCACGACAACATTCGCTCTGGGGTAAGATTTATAGGTGTACTCTTCACTCTGCCACGTTTCATTCCCCTCTTCATCACGGTCATAGTAGGAATCTTCATATGTTACATTCTCAGTGGCGCTCTCAGCCGTGATGCCTGCGGCTTCCGTTTTGCCGGAGGCCCTGACGGTCAATTTTTCAATTGTTTCCTCACCCATGAAGCCGATAGTCAGGTTGGTCTCTCCACCCGTGGAACTGCCGCTGATGCCGGTAGCGCGTCCTTCCGCGCTTTGCGCGTTTACATTCAGCGTTTTGCTCCCGATTGTGACCTCGGCATGTCCGTCCTCCGCCGGCTCGGTGGATGACTGTCTCTCATAACGCCCGTCCTCGTATTTGCGGGAATCTTGGTTAAGGTGTGTCCCGGATGAGCTGGAGGCCGCTATGCCCACTGCCTCCGACCTTCCGGATGCATTGATGTCCAACAGTTCCGGGGTATTCTCCCCCTCGTAGGCGGTAAACAGGTGAGCTTCACCGCCCTCGGAGCGGACGTCGATGCCGGCAGCGCGGCCCTCGGCCTCGGCTTTCACCCGCGTTTCACGGGCCATGACATAGGCTGAGGAATAGCCTGCCTCCGTTTGGCTTTCCGTATATTCATAGGATGGACCTCCCACCCACTGCCAACTCCCATTGATGTTCTCATATCGGCTATCCGAATCGGACCCGGTATAGCTGTAGCCGGCCATACCGGCGGTCACGGAAATGCCCCGCGCTTCGGCCTCCTTGCCGCTGCCCGCTTCGACGGTCAGTTGATCGGTCTTGAGATAAAGCTCGGCAGTGCTCTGATAATACTCTCTGCTCTGATCGGAATTTTTAACCTCGACGCCCATGCTGAGGCCGGCGCCTTCGGCCTTAAGTGTCAAATCGCCGATCCCCTTGCGCGACGACTCGTCTTCCTGCTGCTCATACTCACGAAATGCCCCGCGGGCATCATTCAGAGAATCCATGCCGGATGTTCCCTCGCCGTCCATAAGCAAGGCTCCGTTTTGCACGGAAAGGGCCGCTGCTTTGCCGGAACTCCCGTCACCTTCGATCTCGGCGCCGATAACAGCCTTATCGGCATCTATACCCACATGAAAGGTGTCTTCCCATGTGGCGCCCTGCACCCGTATGCCGTCGGCCACGGCTTCGCCCTGTCCCGCAAGCGCCGCCACCTCAAGGCTGAAGGTGTCTTCCGCCTTGACGATGAAGTTCGCAAGCTTCAATCCCTTGAAATTGTTTTCATAAGAAACGCCGGCGATGCTGTTGACATCCGCGCCGTTGCCGACCCTGCCTTCCAGGGTTACGTTTTCTCCTGCAAGAGAAACTGTCCGGCTCTCGGCCATCCTGTCATAAGAATCATACACATAGCCTTCGTCGGTGCTCTCGAAGCGCACTACGGACAAACCGGCGCCGTCGCCGGCTTCGAGGTTCAGCTTCACATCGCCTTCGGCCCGCAATGAAATATTTCCGAAGTCGCTGTGATTCAGCACGGAAACGGCTTCGTCGCCCAGATGCGTCCCGGTCGCCTTTACCGAAGCGCTGACGTCCCCGCCCGCTTTGATGTCCGCATCGCCGTAGGCGACCTTGACCGCGGCGGACTCGCCGGCGAAGTCATGCCCAAGATTTACGGCAATATCCACATTGCCTTCGGCTTCAACCGAAACGAGGCTCTGCCGGCCTCCGCCCAGCCACGGATACTCGCCGGTTTCCTCATTATAATTGTCCCAGTCTTGTTCGCCGTACTTGCCGGACTTGTACTGCTTCCACAGCTTGGTACTGTACTCATGAAGTTGGTCGCTATAGCCGTATTCGCTAGGAAAATCCTCCGCCGCGGCCTGGTCACGCGCTCCGAAGCCGTAACCGGAAAAGATGCCGTAAGCGCCCTTGATCGAAAGAGAGGCGTTGCCGGCGCTTTGGTCGTCAACGGCAATATGAACGTCCCCGCCGGCCTTTATGTCGACCTGACCGTCTTCCGTGGCCGCGACCCCTGCATAGGCGATGCCCACGTGGCTCTGTGCATCGGTATTCCCGATGATTTCCGCGCGGATATCGACATCCTCCCGGGCCGTGATTTCCGTTGTGGAGTTCACCCCGTTCCATTTTCCATAGTATGAATGCTCACCGTCCACCCGCAGCGCATCGTCGCTGCGTACGCCGCTGACGGTCGCCGTGGCCCCGGCCTCGGCAAAACCCGCGCCGGAAGCAGTGACCGAGATATTGTCCGCCTCCAGAACAACCCGGCCGCCCTCGCCGGCGTAGGTCCCGGAGACAACGGCGGCTTTGTCGTCGGAAAGCGCGTAAGAATCCGCTCTGTTGCCGACATGCAGGTCGCCGTCCGTGATATTGATGCTGTTTTCGGCGGCAAATTCGGTCGCTACGCCGGTGATGACATCACCGATCTCCGGGTCCAACTGTGCTTCTTCGCGCAGTTGGTAGCGCAACCAGTCGTCCACGCTCCAGCCGATGTATTCAGTATTATACTCAGGGTCCAAGTTCGTATAGTAATCGTAATTGGATTTTGCGTTATTCAGAAGATAGGCATAACGATCCGGATACTGTTCCTCCAATTTCTCCAACACTTGACCCGACATCTCGGCCCAGAAAGCGTCCGCGCCCTTCGTCGCGGCGGACACGGTCGCGCTCAGGGCGGCGTCGTACTCTGTTTTCTCGAACAGTTTCGGAACTTCGTCCCTGTGGTAATTGTAATCCGGACCCGTCCATGCGTGCGCCGGCACATCGTGGCTTACCTCGCCGCTTTTGCCGCCGTCATTGTCGATGCCGAAGGAACCGCGGCCGCCGCCGTGACCAAGGGTCATATCCACCGAGGACGACACGCCGTCTGCCGACAGCGACGAATCCGTCCACTGCACATGCAGTTCCCTGTTGGCGCTGTCATCCGGGGCGGTATCGCCCCCGTAACCGTCAGGCGTGGCGATGTCCGCGCCCTTCAGATGCAAATTCTCATCCCCGGCAAAGGTTATGCCGGAAGGGTTGTCCACAGGGATGCCCTGCGCATCGCGCCAGTCCACGTCCTGCAGCTTGTCACTCCCCGACGAAGCGACATGCACCGTGAAACGGCTGCCGTCGTCCAGTATGACGGTGTATTCTTCCGCAGGCCGGGCTCCACCCGAAGGGTCTTTCAGAGTGAACAGCACAGTGCCGCTTTCCTGATCGTAAACAGCCTCATAGGCGCTGTTTTCCGGCCCGCGAACGGCCGCAACGCGGGAACCGGCAATCCGTTCGCCTTGCGCGTCCACCGGATGCACGGCAACCACCGGATCATCAATGCTGTCTGCCCCGAGCAGGGCAGCCCGTACCCCGGTATAAGGCTCCGGTTCCGCCGCCGGCGGCGGAGGAGGAGGAGGAGGAGGCACCACAGGAGGTTCAGCCGGAGGCGGCGGAGGAGGCACTACAGGAGGTTCAGCCGGGGGCGGCGGGGGCGTCGGCGGCTGTTCCGGCGTCAGCGGCGGCAGAACAGTCGGTCTTTCCTCCGTGCCGGCCCATGCGCCCGGCGCTGAAAGCGAAACATAGTCGGGCGCCAGTATCGGATCCGGCATTGACGAGCCCGAAGACCAGGAGTCTGTTCCGAGCTTGCCCATGCCGTCCGTCCCGTCCACAAGGTCGCCGGCGTTGTCGGCGTAATCGTCGCCGCCGCTGCCCGGCGTCTGCCCGGAGGCGGTGACGTCCAAGTCCGGGTTCATGGAGAGCAGGAAGTCGGCCGAAGCCACCTCGGTGCCGTCCTGAAGCACCAGGATGGGGAGATCATCTCCTTCCTTGGCCACAATAAAGAAATTCTCAAGGACGACCTTCCGGCCGTTTTCCAGAGTAATGACCAGATTGTCGCCCTCGCGGTCGAAGGCGGCAACCTCGGACTGGATGTCGAAGGTAAAGCGCAGACGGCTTGCGAGATCAACCAGAACAGTGCCGGCGTCGCCGGACGCCGCGATCAGTTGCGTGGACATTTATTCCCCCCTGATGTTTGACGGCAGCAGATGACGCCTCTTGCCCCGAAACCCGGCGTGATCCTGACCGTGCAAAAGATTTGCAAAAATATCGGTCCTTCAGACTACAGCATTTTGCGCCTGGAACAGCCGCCTGGCGGCGGGCAAAGCCCTTGCCTCAAACTTTGGGCCGGCCGATGCGCCCGGCGCTGCCCTCCGATGCGCCTGTGCGGGCGCGAAAAAGGGCAGGGCTAAAACACGAACGGCCCCGACGGGCTTTCGACGGAGCGGATGAGTAGTGTTCAGGTTAAGCCGGGACGAAAATAAATCAGCTAAAATGTAAGAGAGAGAGAGAGAGAGAGAGAGAGAGAGAGAGAGAGAAGGCAATAGTCGTGCCGGACTCATTGTTATTCCCGATAATCCCTTACTATTTTTTGCGAGCGAAAATTTTTAGTTCGGCCTATGTTTTTTGTTAAGGCAGGAAATTTTTCGGCAAAATCTACAGAACCGACATGGGGGAGGAAGGCATTGAACGGCAGATACGCTACAATAATTGCGCGGCCGGCATCCCGCCGCAAGGCTGCGCAACTACTCCCCCGGTGCAAGTTCCCTCCACTCCGCAACAGCGCCGTCTATATCAGCAGCGTCCGTTACAAAAAACCTGCAAACGATAAAATATTACCCCGGCGCTGACCGTCCTGTCAAGCAGGTTTTCTCTTTTTGTTCTTTTTTTTCGTATTTTTTTGGGGAGGGCACCGGATTTCGGCACGTATTCCGGAATACGCCGCGCCCTGTCGTTCCGAGGCTCGGCAGAAAAGCTTGCAACTGTTGCAGCATCGTCATTCTGAACCCTTCAGACGCCCTCAGGGCAGACTCAGCGGAGCGCAGTGAAGAATCTATCTTAAGGCAATTTGATTTTGAAACGCTCCCTTCGGCGCTTAACGGCGAAAACAAGTTTCGCCAACGCCTGCGGGGCGGGCGGCGGATACCCGCCGCCGGAGCATTATGCAATTCCATTTGCAAAATGCTCTAAAACATTTCAACGTTGAAAATGCTCTATGGCCGCACAGGAGCAGAGAAACGCGGGGAAAATTTTGAAGGCAAAAGGCATAGATTCCCACAGGCCGCAAGCGGCCCCCGGAATGACAGAAAGTTGTCATGAATGCCGGCGAGTTGCCATTGCACAGAGGGTTGTCATTGCGAGCGGCGAAGCCGTGCGGCAATCCATGCCTTTCAGGGTATTCTCAACTTTGAAATGCTCTAAAAAAATCAAAAAGATGGATTCTTCACTACGTTCAGAATGACAAGACAAGAAGCGTGGGGAATTATACCGTTTCCACCGGCTGCCGTCGTAATCCGAGCAAATAACCCATTGTAATACTAGGTATAAATAAGTCGTTATGTTGCATCAGAAATAGAAAACGGTATTATGGGTTGCGGAACCCACCTCGTTTTTTGCCGTGCCATCCCGGGCCGCCGCGCTGATCGTGCCGGCACTGTCACTCCTTTCGGCCTCTCCCGACAGGATAAAGTTGACCCCGTATCAGTTTGCAATTGATACGGGGTCGAATATCACTATATGCCTCCGCTGCCGATCAGCGCCACAAACAGTTGCTGTGACGCATCCTGATCGTTGATATAAACATGATACGTCACGCCGTCCAAAGTTTCTGTCTCGCCGCCCTTCGCCTTCCATACGTTTTCGTCCAATATCTCCTTGACCGCCGAAACATCGGCCCGCAGGAAGATCTTTGTTTCACCGTTGCCGACGGAACCGAGCAGCACGTCCAGACTGTCCAAAGCGGCATCCGGATCATCGCCGTCGGTCAGGTCCAGAACCAGATTTTCCAACCCGTCGAGGCTGTTTGCGCTGATGCCGCCCGTCAGGCCGCTCAGGCTGTCGTCCCCGTCAAACTTTACGTAGAGCGTGTCATTCGGCCGGCTGAAGTCCAGGGCGCCCAGGTCAAGGTGCTCCGCATCCGCCAGATACACGGCGCCGGCCGCGCCCTGCAGGGTGACGGCGATGCCGCTTTCGGCGAAGAGCCCGGTGAGCCAGGGCACTGCGCCGAAGTCCACCCCCTGCACCGTAACCTGCTCAAACCCCATGTTTTTTATGTCGGCGCTCTCCAACCATCCCCTGTACCACTGCTCAAAGGTCGCGGCATCGGGGGCGTTGAGAATGAGCAGGTCGTTGCCTTCGCCGCCGCTCAGGCTGAAGCTTGACCCGGCGTCTACGGCGACCGCTCCGCTCAGGCTGACCGTGTCGTCGCCGGCCCCGGCGTTTACGACAATATTACTGCCGACGCCTTCCGCCTTGATGTCGCCGGTCAAGGTTATGCCGTCGTTGCCGGCCTCGGCGTCCACGACGATTTTGCCGCCGTCCTTCGCCAGCATATCCCCTGTCAGGGTTACAGTGTCATTGCCGTCCCCGGCCTGTATGCCGACATACCCGCCGTTCAGGGCTTCCAGGGCTATCCCCCGGAGTTGCCCCGGCCCGGCAAGGGCGCAGGTGATGACGACGCTCATGCCGCCGTCATAGGTGCCGGCGTATATATCCACGGAACTGGCCGCGCCGTCCGCGCCGATGCCGGCGGCATGCCGCGCGCCCGTTGCGTCGATGTTCAGGGAGTCGGTCTGCACGGTTATCCGCGCCGCACCCGCGCATGATGTTTTGGATGAAGACCTGCTGTCCTCAAGCGTTCGCCCGTTCTCCTCAACGTAACGGCTTGTCGTCCGCACATATTCCCTGTCGCTGCTTTGCGCGGCAATGCCGCGGGCATCGTCGCCGGAAACCGCGATTGCCAGTTCTCCGGCCATGATTTCCACCAGGGCATCGCCGGCGTCACCTGCGGCGTTGATGCCGGAGGCGCGCCCGTCGGAGTGCGCCTCCACGCTCAGACTGCCCGCCTCAACCCTGACGGACGCATAAGCGCTCAAAATTCCGCTGTCGGACCGCTCCTCCGTCCGGCCGGACCCATCGGCGAAGGAGTGCGATATTGTATAGATATCTGTGTATTCCTTGCCTTCGGCTTCCGCTGTGATGCCCAGAGCTTCCGTTTTGCCGGCGGTCCTGACGGTCAATTTTTCGATTGTTTCTCCGCCCGTTAAAGCGATTGTCAGTCCGGTGCTCCCGCCCGTGGAACTGCCGAGGATGCCCGCGGCGCGTCCTTCCGCGCTTTGCGCGTCTATATTCAGTGTTTTGCTTCCGATCACGGCGTGGGTATACCCATACACCTGACGGGTCTCGGAACTTTCCTGATAATATACGCCTGCACGACTGTATGAATTTGCACTATACCCTGTTCCGGTTGAGCTTGAGGCCGCGATGCCCACAGCCTCCGTCCCGCCGGATGCCCTGATGTCCAACAGTCCGGGAGTATTTTTCTGTTCGTAGGCGGTCATCAGATCGATTTTGCCGCCCTCGGAACGAACGTCGATGCCGGCGGCGCGCCCTGCGGCCTCGGCTTCCACCCGCGTTTCGCCGGCCATGATATAGGCTGAGGCAGAGCCTGTATTCGTCTGGCTGTCCGTATAGTCATAGTCATGCACCCACACAGGAGGGTCGCTCGCGTAATCCCAGTGCCCCCCTGACCCGGCACGGCTGTAGCCGGCCAAACCGCCGGTCATGGAAATGCCCCGAGCCTCGGCTTCCTTGCCGCTGCCCGCTTCGACCGTCAGTAGATCGGCCTTGAGATAAAGCCCGGCGTTGCTTGAGTAACTCGCGTTGCCCTGATTGGAAGTTTTGACCTCAATACCCATGCTGAGGCCGGCGCCTTCGGCCTTGAGGGTCAAATCACCGATCCCCTTGCGCGACGCGGCGGCCTGACCGTTGCCGTAAAATGTATAGCGGACGTCGGTATTCCTGTCGGGCACGCCCTCGCCGTCCATGAGCAAGCCGCTGCTTTGCACGGAAAGGGCCGCGGCTTTGCCGGAACTTCCGTCGCCTTCGACCTCGGCGCTGATGACGGCTTTTCGGGCATCTATACCCACATGTAAGGTGTCCTCCCACTCGGCGCCCCGCACCCGTATGCCGTCGGCCACGGCTTCACCCTGTCCCGCATGCGCAACAACCTCAATGCCGAAGGTATCCTCCGCCTTGACGATGAAGTTCGCAAGCTTCAATCCCTTGAAATTGTTTTCATAAGAAACTCCGGCTATGTCGTTGTCGCCCGCGCCGTCTCCGACACTGCCTTCCATGGACACGTTTTCCCCTGCAAGAGAAACTGTCCGGCTCTCGGCCATCTTGCCGTAAACATCATGCCCGTTGTAACCGTCGCCGGAGCTGCCGATGCGCACGACGGACAGCCCTTCGCCGCCGCCGGCTTCGAGGTTCAGCTTCACATCGCCCCCGGCCTGCAGGGCAATGCTCCCCGGCTCGCTCTGATTCAGCACGGCAACGGCGGCGTCGTCCAGATGCGTCCCGGCCGTCTTTACCGAGGCACTGATGTCCCCGCCCGCTTTAATGTCCGCATCGCCGTAAGCGACCTTGACCGCGGCGGCTTCGTCTGCGAAGTCATGTCCCGGATTTACGGCAATCTCCACATCGCCTTCGGCTTCAACCGAAACGAGGCTCTGCCGGCCTCCGCCCATCCACGGATATTCGCCGGTAACCGGGTCATAGTTGTTCCAGTCCTGTTCGCCGTACCGGCCGTGCTTATACTGTTTCCACAGCTTGGAGCTGTATTCATGAGGGGCGTAGCCGGCAAGATCCTCCGGCGCGGCGTGGTCGCGCGCCCCGAAGCCGTAACCGGCAAAGATGCCGTAAGCGCCCGTGATCGAAAGAGAGGCGCTGCCGGTGCTGCGGTCATCAACGGCAATATGCACATCCCCCTCGGCCTGTATGACGACCTGTCCGTCTTCGGTGGCCGCGACCCCGGCATAGGCAATGCCCGCGTGGCTCTGTGCGTCGGTATTCCCGCTGATTTCCGCGCGGATATCGACATCCTCCCGGGCCGTAATTTCCGTTTTGGAGTTCGCACCGCTCCATTTCCCATCGTAAGCATACTCGCCGTCCACCCGCAGCGCATCGTCGCTGCGCACGCCGCTGACAGTCGCCGTGGCCCCGGCCCCGGCAAAACCCGCGCCGGAAACAGTAACCGAGACAGTGTCCGCCTCCAGCGCCACCCGGCCGCCGGCGCCGGCATAGGTCCCGGAGACAACGGCAGCATTGTCGCCGGAAAGCGCGTAAGAATCCGCTCTGTTGCCGACATGCAGGTCGCCGTCCGTGACGGTGATGCTGTTTTCGACGGCGGATCGGGTCGCCGCGTCCGTGACGATATCCCCGATCTGTCTTTCCCCGTGCGCATATCGGCGCACATAGTCGGACAGCCAGTCGTCCACGCTCCAGCCGTCGTAGGCATTATTGTAGCTCTCAGGAGAACGGTTGTAATTCCGGTAACTCTGTTCCGCGTTCTCCCGAAGAGAGGCATAACGATCCGGATGCCGTGCCGCCAGTTCCCGCAAAACCCGGTCCGACATCTCGTCCCATAACGCGTCCGCACCCTTCGACGCGGCGGACACGGCCGCGCTCAAGACGGCGTCATACTCCGTTTTTTCGAACAGTTCCGGAGTCCTTTTCCTGTACTCGTCAACCTCCCCGCCGCCGTTCGCCCATAAATGCACCGGCACGTCGTGCCCTACCCCGCCGCTTTTGCCGCCGTCATTGTCGATGCTGAAAGAGCCTCGGCCGCCGCTGTGACCGAGGGTCATATCCACAGAGGAAGATGTATCCGCGGCAGTCAGCGACGAATCCGTCCACTGCACGTGCAGTTCCCTGTTTGCGCTGCCGTCCGGGGCGGTACCGCTCTCATAACCGGCCGGTGTGGTGATACGCGCGCCCGTCAGATGCACATTCTCATCCCCGGCAAAGGTAATGCCGGAGGGGTTGTCCACAGGGACGCCCTGCATGTCGCGCCAGTCCACGTCCTGCAGCTTGTCGCTCCCCGACGAAGCGACACGCACCGTGAAACGGCTGCCGTCGTCCAGTATGACGGTGTATTCTTCCGCCGGCCGGGCTCCGGCCGAAGGGTCTTTCAGAGTGAACAGCACAGTGCCGCTTGCCGGGTCGTAAACAGCCTCATAGGCGCTGTTTGCCGGCCCGCTGATGCCGGCGATGCGGGAGCCGTCAATCCGTTCGCCGCGCCCGTTCACAGGATGCACGGCAACGGATGGGTCATCCCTGCCGTTTGCCCCGAGCAGGGCGGCCCGCATCCGGGTGTAAGGCACGGGTTCCGCCGGCGGGAGGGGCGGCGGAGGCGGCGGCACAACCGGCGGTTCAACCGGCGGCGGGGGCGGAGGAGGCGTCGGCGGCAGTTCCGGCATCGGCGGCGGCGGAGCCGTCGGTCTTGCGTCCCTGCCGGCCCAAGCGCCCGGCAGGGAAAACGAGATATTGTCCGGCGACAGTATGGGGTCCGGCATTGACGTGCCCGAAGACCAGGCGTCTGTTCCGAGTTTGCCCAAGCCGTCCGTCCCGTCCACAAGGTCGCCGGCGTTGTCGGCGTATTCGTCGCCGCCGCTGCCCGGCGTCCGCCCGGAGGCGGTGACGTCCATGTCCGGATTCATGGAGAGCAGAAAGTCGGCCGAGGCCACTTCGGTGCCGTCCCGAAGCACCAGGATGGGCAGATCATCTCCCTCCCCGGCCACGATAAAGAAATTCTCCAGAACGACCTTTCGGCCGTTTTCCAGGGTAATGACCAGATTGTCGCCCTCGCGGTCGAAAGCCGCGACCTCGGTCTGGATATCGAAAGTAAAACTCAGACGACTTGAGAGATCGATCTTGACAGAGTCGGTGTCTGCGGACACCGCGATCAGTTGCGTGGACATTAGTCCCCCCCATGATGTTTGAACGGCAACATAGCGATGGCGCAAATCCCCAATATCCTGCGCGATCATTACCGTTGTTGATGTTTGAGGGGGTGCGTATATCCTGATACGTACCTTCCTGTCAAATTTTTTTTCATATTTTTTTGAGGATATACCATTATTTATTATCAATTATGCTTGATTGTTTTGAGTACTAATCAGATAGATTGCTGCCGTTATAGTATATAGTTACGTATATAACTGGGAGCAGTGAAGAATCTGTCTTTCATAAAAGTGTGGAACAGATTCTTCACTGTGTTCAGAATGACAATATATGAGATATTGTGGATTATTTCAACGCGCAATACAAGGTAAGCCGGGGCAGTTCAACTTTGACAATGTATAACTTGCCCTGCGCGGGTTTGCCTGCAAACTCATGCCGCAGGATTGGAACAGACGGGCAAAACCTGCCGTAAGCGGCAATCTCAGGCGCAAAATGCTCTAAAATATTTATCGGGGGGTGCAGGGGCATCATGCCCCTGCCGGGAGAGTTTGGAGGGAGGGGCGGAGTCTCCTCAAAGAAATAAGTCAGCGTTTCCTTAATTCGGAATTGAAATTATCCGGCGAATTTTTTGTGCCAGTGCGCTATATACGCGTTGCGGTTCGGGGTGTTTTCGGGAGCGGCGTAGTCCTGCGGCTCAAGGAGCAGGGTATCTTTGAGGGAGAGCAGGCATGAGGACCAGGCCAGGCCGGCGCCGAAGCCGCAGAGCAGGCATTTTTCCCTTTTTTCATCGCGCCCTTTGCCGGTGTAGTGCCGGCAAAGCAGGGCGGGGATGGAAGCGCCGCCCAGGTTGCCGTATTCGGCAAGGCTTTCGCAGGGCGGCGGGTTGGAGGCGAAGCCGGTTTTTTTGGCGATGACGTCGACCAGCAGTTTGTTCGCCGGGTGCAGGAGCAGACGGTCCAGCCCGCCCGCCTCGGTTCCTGCCAAGGAGAGGTGGCGTCTGATGTGCGGGGGGATCACGGAGGCGGCGAAGGCGTAAATGCCCATGCCGTCCATCCAGATGCGGCAGTAGCCGCCCAGGGTGCAGGGGTTGCCGCCGGCATCTTTGACGATGCGGTTGAAAGGGCTGTCCGGGCCTTCTTCCCGCAACTGAGGGATGCGCGCCCCACCGCCGGGGATGACAAGATTTTCAAATTTCCCGCCGTCGGTGCCGATGAGAAAACTCATGTCCGCCGCGCCTTTGCGGTATTCGACCAGGGCCGCCGTGCCGGAGTCGCCGAATATCGGCGCAATGACCCGGTTGGCAGGGTCGGTGAACCCGGCGGGGGTATCGCCGGTCAGGAGCAGGACTTTGTCGCAGGCGCGGGAGTTTGTCAGCCCGGCGGCGATCCAGAGGGCGCTGACGAAACCCGCGCAGCCGAGATTCATGTCCATGACGGCACAGTCGGCGGAGAGGCCGAGGGCGTGCTGCTGTATGGCCGATGAGGCCGGAAGCTGGTAATCCGGGCTGAGGCTGACGAAAAAAAGCGCGCCGATTTCTTTTTTGTCCGTCCCCGTATGCTCAAGCAGGCGGCGGGCGGCCTGTATGCAGAGGTCCGAGGCGGTCGTGCCGGGCGGAGCTATGCGCCGCGTACCCAGGCCGCCCGCTTGCCGGTAGCGTTCCATGCGTTCCCGGTCGCCGTCGAAATAGTCAAGTTCATCCGCCAGGGACACGCCTCCGGCCGGAAGCACGGCGGCGACCGCCGTCAGGGCCACATCGGAAAAAATGGAAAAAGGCATGGTGATCTCGCAGTTGCGCTCACGAAAATCCGCGGGGGATTTCGCCGGCGCTTTGTCTGTTGCGTATTTTCAGGGAAAAGACAGGGCCGGCGCGATTTCATGCAAAGGCAACGGCCTTGCATAAAAAACGGGGAGAAGCCGGAACTTCCCCCCGCGGCCGCCGCCGATGCGGGTCGGTTGCGGCGGGCTTTATTTTACGCCTATGGCCTCTATTTCGATAAGGGCGTCTCTGGGAATGCGCGCCACCTGCACACAGGAGCGGGCCGGCGGGTTTTTGGTGAAGTAGGTTCCGTAAATTTCGTTCACCTTGCCGAAATCATTGAGATCCTTGAGAAAAATAGTCACCTTGAGCGCTTTGTCAAGGGAGCTTCCTCCGGCTTCCAGCACGGCTTTGACGTTTTCAAGAGACTGTTTTGCCTGGGCTTCTATGCCGTCGGGCATCGTATTGGTGTCGGGGTTCAGGGGGATCTGCCCGGAAGTGAACACCAGATCGCCTGTGACAATACCTTGGGAATAAGGGCCGATAGCCTTGGGTGCCTTTTGCGGCGCCACAACCGCGCGGTCCGCCGCGAGGGCGGCGGTGGAAAAAAAGGACAACAAAAAAACAGCCGATAACAGAGAAACAGCTTTTCCGGAAATCATAAGACCCTCCTGAAACAATTTGATTTTGAAACGCCTCCTCCGGCGCTTAGAGCAGATTGACATTGAAAATGTATATCTGCTCCGCAAGGATTTGCCGGCAAATCCTTGCCGCGGGATTGGAGCAGGCGGGCTGTGCCCGCCGTAAGTGACAATCTCAAACGTAAAATGCTCTAACGGCGAAACACGGTTTCGCTTACGCCTGCGGGGCGGGCGGCGGCGGATCACGGCCTCCCCATAATCTGCCACGCTTCTTGTCATGCCATTCTGAGCATAGCGAAGAATCTATCTTCGGGGTTTTGTTTTTTCAAGGCACCAAGATGGATTCTTCACCTTCACTCAGAATGACAGTATGCTGTGCGACAATGCTTACAGACCCTTCAACTGCACCTCGGAACGACAGGGCGTGGTGGACTATGGCTCCGGCAACGGCTTGCCCGCGCAACGATTGTATGATAGCAATCTCATGTCTTTTACTGATTTTATGCATGAAAATCAAACTTTTCAATACAGAACCGTCCGCCGGTTGATTCCGTCCCGGCGGCGGCAAGGCGGGTTGCCATCCCGATATTTTAAGGGAAAACCCGTGGAAAAAGTACTTCCGACAAAGCAGAGAGTCAAGCGGAAACTTTCACAAACATGTTACGGAGGTTCTATGCGCGGGATTCTTCCGATTGCGCTTTTGTTCATGCTGTGTGCGTCCCCGGCCGAGGCCTTTCCGAGAATCTTCGAAGGGCCGGAAAAAGTGACCGCCTCGGACGGCAGGATCACCCTGGATGTTGCCGGCCTGAAAAACGCAAGCGCCAAACATTACCTTTACCGGGCGGACGGGACCTCGGTGCGCTTTTTTCTGGTGCGCGACAAACAGGGCGATGTGCGGGCGGCCGCCGACGCCTGTGAAGTGTGCCGGGAAGCAGGCAAAGGCTATGAACTGAAAGACGGCACCATGCTCTGCCTGAACTGCGGACGCCGCTTCCCCCTGAACCGCATAGGCATTCTGGTCGGGGGCTGCAATCCCCATCCCCTGCGTTTTGCCGAGGAAGGAAATTCCATCGTGCTGACCGTGGAGGAAGTGCTGTCCGCGGCGGAATATTTTCCCGAGAACCGGAAATGAACATCCTGACCCTGCCTGCGCGGCACATAAAGGCCAAATGGATGCGCTCGCTCCTGCCGGCGTCTGTGTTCACGCTCGGTCTGGCTGCCATGTCCGGGTTGTACGAAGTTTCCACCCTGGTTGCCGACAATTTTGAAAAAAAACTCATCAGCTACGGCGCCAACATCCTGATAACTCCGCGGCGGGAAACCCTTAAAATAAGCTACGGCGGCTATTCTCTGGGCGATGTGAGCATAGAGGAGGAACCCATAAACCTCGCAACGGCGCTGCCGGCCATAGACGCCGTGCCGTTGCGCGGAAACATAGCCGTAGTCGCGCCCAAAATGCTCGCCGTAACGCGCATCGGGGGCCGCGCGGCCGCTCTGGTCGGTGTGGATTGGGATCAGGAACTGCACCTGAAAGGCTATTGGGAAACGGCGGAAGGGGATTTTCCGCAGGGCGGCGACACGCCCGAAGCCTTGGCCGGCGCGGCGGCCGCGAAAAAACTGAGACTGCGCCCCGGACAGGAGTTGAAGATCGACGGCAGGGATCTGCGTGTCGCCGGCATACTCAACCCCACAGGCAACGACGACGACGAAGTGCTGTTCATCCCCCTGCCCCTAGCCCAGGAACTGGCCGGGAAACCTGGTCGGGCGTCTTTCATGGAAGTGGCCGCCCTGTGCTCCGGCTGCCCCATTGAGGACATCACGGCCCAACTGCAGTCCGCCCTGCCGGGGAGCGAGGTGCGCGCTCTGGCCCAGATCGCCGAAAGCCGCATGTATTCCGTCCGCTTTGCGCAGAACCTGGCCTTTTCCGTGAGCATGGTCATTCTGCTCACCGCCTGCGCGATGCTGGTGATGACCATGCTTTCCTCCGTGACGGAGCGCCGGCGGGAGATAGGCATCATGCGCGCCGTCGGCTTTTCCCGCGCGGCCGTGGCCGCCGTGTTCGTATTCGAGGCACTGTTCATAGGTTTCTCGGCGGGAGTCTGCGGCTATGCGGCGGGCCGCCTGCCGACCGTGTATATCCTGGGCCGGCTGCAGGCGGCCGACAATATCTCCCTGAGCTTTGACCCCGCATCCTGTGCGGCGGTCGTTTTGCTTGCCCTGCTCACCGCCGGGCTGGCCGCCGCTTTCCCGGCCTGGCGGGCGGGCAGGGTGGAACCGGCCGAAGCCCTGGTATCTCTGTAAAGGTATGGGAGGGCGGATATGATCATGGCCCGCGCTCTGGTCAAATGCTATTCCGGAGCGGACAAACCCGCCGTGGACCATGTGGACCTGCGCGTGAAGCAGGGGGAATTTCTGAGCATAGCCGGACGGTCAGGCTCCGGCAAAACTACCCTGCTGCACATTCTCTCTTCCCTGATCAGGCCGGATTCGGGAGAAGCGCTGTTCTTGGGCAGAGACATCTGCACGGCATCGGAAAAGGTGCGGAACAGTCTGCGCGGCAAGGATTTCGCCGTGGTCTTCCAGCAGCATCATCTGTTGCCCTATCTCTCCGCCCTGGAAAATGTGCTGCTTCCCTTCATGACCGGCCTCGCCCCGGTCGGGGAGAAGCAGGAGAACGCCGCGCGCGCGCTGTTGCGGCGGGTCGGCCTGGAGCATAAAGAGCGTTCGCGCCCCGGCGAACTTTCCGGGGGCGAACAGCAGCGCGTGGCCATAGCCAGGGCGCTGGCGCGCGGGGCGCGCGTGCTCTTCGCCGATGAACCCACAGGCAGTCTGGATTCGGCGACGGGGGCCTCCGTCATACAACTCCTGCGCGAACTGAACGCCGACGGACTGACGGTGCTCATGGTCACGCACAACGAGGAATTCGCGCGCCGGTCCGGCCGGGTGCTCAGGATGGCCGACGGCAGGATAACGCGGCAGGAGTGACGGCGCGCCGAACCTTCATCCGGCCTGTCGGCAACCGCAAAAATACAGGCACTTCATCCTCCCGTCGTCGTCGTCTGCGTTATTGCCTGAAATCCAAAAAGGAGAAGCCGTGTTCATCCCCTTTCCCGATACGGACATTTACTGCATTACCGACTCCCGCCAAAGCCGGGGACGCCCGACCGTCGAGGTCGTGCGGCGGATGCTCGAAGCCGGGATCAAGGTCGTGCAGTACCGGGAAAAAGACAAAAAAGCCGGGGAAATGCTTGCGGAATGCCGGGAGATCCGCGCGCTGACGCGCGAGGCAAACTGCTGTTTCCTGGTCAACGACCATCCGGACATCGCCCTGCTCTGCGGGGCAGACGGCGTGCATCTGGGGCAGGGGGACATTCCCCTGGCCGAGGCCCGCTCGCTCCTCGGCCGGGAGCGCGTCATAGGCGTTTCCACGCACCGCCTGTCCGAAGCGCGGGCAGCCCTTGCCGGAGGCGCGGACTATATAGGCGTCGGCCCTATTTTTCCCACGGCCACCAAAACGACCACCCCGCCCGTAGGCTATGCCTATCTGGAGGAGGTCGCGGCCGAATGTCCCCTGCCCTTTGTGACCATAGGCGGCATCAACGAGGATACTGTTTCGGAGGCGGTCCGGCGGGGAGCACGGTGCTGCGGCATAGTGTCGGACATTACCATGGCCGTGGATATCCCGGCGAAAATCAAGCGCCTGCGTTCCCTGATCCGCGTTGCGCGGACGGAGGCGTCGGGCATCCACCGCCCCGTCGTTCTGACCTTGGCCGGTTCGGATTCCGGAGGCGGAGCCGGCATTCAGGCGGACCTGAAAACCATCACCCTACTTGGAGGGTTCGGAACCTGCGCCGTCAGCGCCCTGACCGCCCAGGACGGTCTGGAGGTGCGCGGCATACTGGAAACGCCGCCGGACTTCGTCCGCCTGCAACTCGCGGCCGTGCTGGAAGCTTTTCCGGTCAAGGCGGCCAAGACCGGGATGCTGGCCTCGGTACCGATTATCGAGGTCGCCGCGGCCTGTCTGAGCCGGGACAAACGCGCCTTTCCCCTGGTGGTTGACCCGGTATGCGTGAGTCAGTCCGGGCACCGTCTCCTGCGTTCCGACGAGGAAGACGCCCTGCGCGACCTTCTGTTGCCCGAAGCCGACCTGCTGACCCCCAACAAACCGGAAGCCGAACTCCTTTCCGGCATACGCGCGGAAAACTCCGCAGGCATAAGGCCTGTTCTGGACAGTCTGCACGCCCTGGGGGCGCGCGCCGTGCTGCTCAAGGGGGGGCATTTCCCCGAATTTGAAGGGCAGGAACACATAAACGACTGGCTTTCCCTGCCGGGTCGAGCGCCGCTGGTCTTCAGCCGGCCGCGTGTTGCGACGCCCAACACGCACGGCACAGGCTGCACCCTGTCCGCGGCGCTGGCGACCTTGCTGGCTTACGGACTGCCTCTGGAAGACGCTGTGAGCGCGGCGCGGACTTTTCTCGGCACGGCCCTGGACGCGGCCTTCGCCCCCGGTCTGGGCGCGGGGTCGCCCGATCTGCTCTCGGGCGCGGCGGCGTTGCCGGATTTTTCATTACTTAGAGCATTTCAAAGTTGAAAATGCTCAGGCGGTGTAAGCGCGAAGCGCCGCCGCCCGCCCCGCAGGCATAGGTGAAACCGTGTTTCGCCGTTAAGCGCCGGAGGAGGCGTTTCAAAATCAAATTGCTTTAAGGAAACATTAATTTATTTAATCGGGGCTCCGCCCCGAACCCCGCCGGGGGAGTTTGAGGGGGCGAAGCCCCCTCAAATATAGCCGGATGGAATATCTGTCAGGGGATGCAGGAACCGTTATGCTCGGGACGCGTAAAAACGGCAGAACATGCTGCAAATGAAACAAAAAGAAACAAAGTCATTCCGCATGCTTGCTTCCATAGGGCTGGCGCATTGCCTGAACGACACGACGCAGTGGATCATCATTGCCCTGTATCCTTTTTTCAAGGAGTTGTTTTCCCTGACGCTGACGGAGATCGGAATGCTGTCCTTCGCCTACCAGATGAGCGCCTCGGCGCTGCAGCCGCTGGTGGGGTTGTATACCGACAAGCATCCCCGGCCCTTCGCCCTGCCCGCAGGCATGTCCGTCACCCTCGGCGGCCTGCTGATCATGTCCTTTGCGCCCGGCTATGGCTGGCTGCTGTTCGCGGCGGTATTGCTGGGCGTCGGTTCGGCCGTCTTTCACCCGGAGGCTTCGCGCGTGGCGCACATGGCCTCTGCGGGGCGCTACGGTCTGGCGCAGTCTCTTTTTCAGGCAGGCGGCAATGCCGGGCAGGCAGTCGGGCCGTTGATCGCCTTTTTCGTAATACAGCACGGACAGCACAGTCTGGCCGCGTTTTCCGCCATTCCTCTGGCGGCCATTGCCGCTCTGGTCGTGATCAGCCGCCGCGCCGCCGCGCCGAGCAAGCCCGCCCGGACGGAAAAGGTTCTCCGGGAAGCGTCGCCCCTGACCCCGGCCGTAATCCGCGCCGTGGCGATCCTGTTTATCCTGATGTCTTCCAAACAGGTCTATACGGTATGCCTGTCGAACTATCTCACCTTTTTCCTGATGAACAAGTTCGGGGTGTCGGCGGCGGACTCACAGCTCTATCTTTTTTTGTTCCTGGGAGCCATTGCCGTAGGATCAATTGTCGGCGGACCTGTGGGTGACCGCATAGGCCGTAAATGGGTCATCTGGTTTTCCATCCTGGGGGCCGCGCCCTTCGCGCTTGTCCTGCCGCACCTGGGGTTGAGCGGAACAACGGTCATGCTGCTCATCGTGGGTTTTGTCATGGCCTCATCGTTTTCAGCCATTCTGGTCTTTGCCCAGGAACTCATGCCGGGGCATATAGGAGCGGTCGCGGGCCTCTTTTTCGGCCTGTCTTTCGGTCTGGGCGGCGTGGGGGCGGTCGCCCTCGGCAAATTGGCGGACATTGCGGGGGTGGAGACGGTTTACATACTGTGTTCGTTCCTGCCGCTTATCGGTTTACTGACGGCCTTTCTGCCGGCCGGCGGCGTATCGCGGCAGGGGCGCCCGGGCGGAGGGAGCGCATGACGGCGGCGCGCGGCACCGTTCCCCGCGTCGGACGGGCGCTGTCCGACAGAGCGGGCATTTCCCGCAATATTGCCGTCATCGGCCATAAGGGCCGGATGGGTGCCATGCTGGCGCAAAGGCTCGGCGCGGCGGGACACAGGGTTTTCGGCGCCGACAGGGAGTTGCGCGCCGACGGTAGGCGCGTCCTCGCGCGCGATGAACTTGCCGCGGTTCTGGGCGGGAGCGCCTATGTACTGCTGGCGGTGCCGGTCACGGCCGTATCGGAGGTTCTGGAACTTGCTGCCCCGTATCTTGATCCGGGGCAGCTACTGTTCGACATTGCCTCTGTCAAGGAACTGCCCCTGCGCTGTATGGAGGAACGCCACAGCGGACCGGTCGTCGGCGCGCACCCGCTTTTCGGACCGCGTCCCATGGCCTGCGAGCTGCGTGTCGCCCTGGTGCGGGGACGCGGCGCGGGCGTGGAGGAATGCCGCGCCGTGGAGGACTTGTTCACGGACATCGGCTGTGCGTGTTTTTGGGTAACGGCCGAAGAACATGACCGCAATGTCGGCCTGATACAGTCGCTCAACTTCGCAGGCGGCGCGGCCTATCTTGCTCTGGCGGAACGCATCGGCGACAGGCGTTTTTTCACGCCTTCCTTCAGGCGGCGCATGGAGTCGGCCCGCGCCCTGTTGACCGACGATGCCGCCATGTTTTGCGATTTCAGCGCCATGAATCCGTATTTTACGGAAATACTGGCCGGATACGCTGAAACCTTGCGCGGGATCGCGGCGTCCGGCGGAGAGTCCGGACCCCGGCCCGATCTTGTGCGGAGACGGCTTGCCGAGCTTGCCCGGCAGGCCGCCGGGATATATGCAGGGGATGATCCGGAAAAAAGCCGTCCAGCGGACATTCCAACGGATTGACGCGGACGAATGGCCCGCATGGAAATCTGAACGGCGGCCGTCAGGCCGGCCGCCGTGTGTCAACCGAAAACCACGTTTTCGGTTGACAATCCTGCATTGAGAAATACATTGTCAATACAACATATGAGTATCAGCGCACGCCCCATTTGCGCGGCCACCGGCAGCCGTATTGCATACAAAGCTCCTGAAAGCGATCCACGATTTTCCGGCCCGGATACCCCTGTCCTTCCACTTCCCAGGCCCATTCGGCCGGGATAATCAGCCTGGCCTTTGCACAGGCTGCCTTGACAGTCGCGCTTTTTGCCCTCAGATAATCTACCGTTGCCGGCCTCTTCGTTGGGGCTAGAGCATTTTGACTTTCATGTTATATACCCGCAGGAGCTAAACCAGCCCTGGGCATCGTCTGCCGATACCATACCCAAAGCTTCTCCGACGGAAGAAAATAGCTCATCAGGTGTTCGAGGCTTCATACCGCGTAGAAGCTGTTTGAGCTTACTCCACATTTTTTCAATGGGATTCAAGTCTGGGCTATATGGTGGGAGAAAGCGCACTTCAGCTTGATAGGATTCGATGATTTTTTGAGCAAGATCAGATTTATGGGTATTCAAATTGTCCATTACTACGATATCCCCAAGATGTAATGTAGGACCAAGGATTTCTCTAATATATTCATCAAACATTTTCCTATCCACAGCTCCATCAAAAACAATACTCTCAGCTCTACCATCAAGTCTTATCGAGGAAAGAATAGTTGTAGATTCCCAATGACCGCATGGCACCATGTCATAGAACCGTTCCCCTTGGTATGATCGCCCGTACAGGCGTGTCATATTGGTTTTCAATCCTGACTCGTCAAGAAAAAAATAAATTTATTTATATCTATGGTCATTTGAGATTTTTGCCATTCATCCCTTTTGTGACGTATGTCGTCGCGCTCTTGCTCGCTTGCCTTCAGTGTTTTTTAAATACATATCCAATTCGTTTAATAATTCGATGAATTGCAGACAAAGAACAATTTTTTGCAAAAGTAGTTTTAATCTCACCTAAGGTAGCATCTGGATTAGATATGAGAAATTTGATAAGCAGTTCAATTTCTTCAGGGGTAAAGACAGATTTCCTATGCCCATTAGGGCGCGGGGCAAGGTTGCCGATACTTTGAATATGATAACCAAATATTTCAGCAAGTTGTTTTCTTGTTGCTGTTCCGGAAGTGTTCGCCTTTTACGACCAGAGTGCGAATTTCTTCAGTCCCTTCCTTAAAGGAAGGGGGTTCCTATCGGAGACACCAGTGTTCATGCTGATGCATCATAGGCGGGTTCCTGCTTCTCCGCATTCGCTTGAGCCTTTCCCGCTCCACCAGACGCGCCGCCCGCTTTCGGCGCTCATCCCGCGCCGTGCGCGGCGCAGAAACGCCGGTAGTCGTCCGGTACGCCGATGTCCAGAAATTCGGCATCCTGCACGCTGCCCCGTACCAGACCGTGTTCCGCAAGGGACGCGAACAGATCCTGTTCCAGGGAAAAACGGGGAGGAAAATCCGTGAGGGCATCGCGCACGGTTTCGATTTCCAGAAGACAGCATCCGGCATTGATCAGGGCGGGATTGCCGCCCGGAGGCAGGCCGAAGCGGCGCACCCGGCCCGGCGCGTCCAATTCCACTCCGCCGTAGCGGTCGTTGGCGGCTACTCCGACCAAGGTCATGGTCACGGGCGGGCGGTCTGCCGCATCGGCAGCCAGTTGCGGCAGGGAAACGGTCAGCCAGGTATCGCCGTTGAGCAGCAACGCCCTGCCGCCGAGGTCCAGTGTGCTGTTGAGGACAAGGGCCAGCGCTCCGCCTGTGCCCGAGGGTTCTTCTTCGCGCACATATTCCAGGGATGCGCCCCGGAATGTGTTGCCGAAGTAGCCGATGATGCACTCCGCCATCCAGCCGACGGAGAGTATGAAGCGTGTTATGCCCTGACTCAAATGGTATTCCATGAGGATTTCCAGGAAAGGCCGTCCGCCGACGAGGGCCATGGGTTTCGGCCGGTCCGGCACGACTGCGCGCAGACGGGTTCCCAGACCGCCGGCCAGGATGATCGCCTGTTTCGGAAGGACATCGGGTGAAAGCATCGGGTTTCAGTAACGGTCTTTCTCCGGTCCGTCAATTGCTGGGAAACGGGATTGCGAAGCGCAGACCGGGGGATTTTCAGAAGCCCTGTCCGGGGAGCTTCTCCGTCCGGCATCGCAGTGCCGTCCGGCGCGTGGATTTGATCGAACCGGAAGTAATGTACAAATGTTCGCAACACCGCCGTGCATTCAACGCGGTGATGTGAAACTTGCTTTCGCCGTTAAGCTACTGAGGAGGCATCTCAAAATCAAATTGCCTTAGTATTACTATTGTAGTTCACGCCTAATTAGGTTATATTCCTTGAAACAAGAGTATAGCGCTATGGTTAAGAACTTATCCGTAAACAACAAGAGATTTTCTGGAGTTCGATAGATGCTTTTCTCCAATGGAGGCAAGCAAATGAAAATAAAATCCTGGGAAGTTTCCGATGCGTTTTGGAAAATCGTAGAACCACTGATCCCACAGCCTCATCGAGATCCGAACCGGGAGTACAAGCGTAAAGCTGGTGGTGGGAGAAAGCCGATTGAGCCGCGAAAAGTATTTTCGGCAATTGTGTATGTCCTGCGAACTGGAATACAATGGAAAGCTTTGCCCCCAAGGAAATTTTGTAACCGCTCACAGGGGTCTAGGAGTTTGTCGGACTTTAAGCATGTATTTTCTGTAACATACTGATATTTTTATATATAGCAAATCCGATCAATGAAAGCCGTATATAATAATTTCAGT
>JAISRC010000014.1 GCA_031273845.1 Desulfovibrio sp. | reverse complement strand
AAAAAGGGCGAAAATGAGGAGAAATATGCTGAAATTCCGGTCAAAATACGGAAATTTCCTCAAAAATTGACGCCTCTGGGACAAATCGGCGCTGTGGGGCTGAATTATTCAGCGCTTCCCTAATCCAGATGCTACCCTAAAACTTGATGGTAAAGCTGAGAGCATTGTTTTTTATGGATCTGTGGATAGGAAAATGTTTGATGAATATATTAGAGCAGATTGACATTGAAAATGTATATCTGCTCTGCAAGGATTAGCCGGCAAATCCTTGCCGCGGGATTGGAGCAGGCGGGCTGTGTCCGCCGTAAGCGACAATCTCAAGCGTAAAATACTCTGGAGAAGTCCTTGATCCTACATTACGTCTTGGGGATTCGGGCAGCCCAAAACCTGCCGCGCTGTGGGCATGGCCGGCAACAAAAATCCTATAGGCATCATCATCCCCTGCCGCAGGGTGATCGACAGCGACGGTCAGCTCCCGGGCTACGCGGCGGGAACGGAGAGAAAAAAATTTCTTCCGGATTTGGAAAATCACATATATTGTCTTAGTTTTCACATGGATATAAATTTTCGCCGAAGCTGCGAAAAACATAATTCACAACAAAAATGAGGGTTGTTCCTTCTTGAACAGTATGCTTTGATAAATGCGAACCTTGAAAAAGGGAGCATGGTTCAGCAAACCTGTTACCAAGGAGAGCCCATGCCGAACCCCAGCACAAACGGTAAGGGAACTGCCGCGCTCACGGCCTTTATCGCCGGCATGGCGGTTTTGCTTGCAGCGTCTTACTCGGTCAAGGCGACAGACGGCGCGGCCTTTTGTTCGAGCTGCCACGCCATGAACGAAGCCGCGTGGACGCACAAGCAAAGCGTGCACAAACAGTTCGACTGTAACGAGTGTCATACGCCGGCAGCCTTGGGCGCCAAGCTTCCTTTCAAAGCGCGGACAGGACTGAAAGACATTGTGGCCAATATGTCCAAAATTCCCGACCTCATCCACAGCAGCGCCGAAATGAAAAATGTCATTCAGGCCAACTGCCGGCGTTGCCACCTGGGCAGCACGATGAGCGTTGCCATGGACGTGAAGCCCTACTGCACCGACTGTCATCGGACGGTGCCGCATAACCGGTTGACCCCCATCGACAAAAGGAAGGCTGCCGATGCTTAAACGAAATTTTACAGTATTTTTTGCCCTTTGCTGCCTGTCGGTTGCGGGTACGGCAGGCTGTTCCTCCGAGGCTCAGGAGCCGTTGACGCCCACATACAAAACCGGTCTGGCCAAGAATGAAATCAAAAATTCGGCCTTTGCGAAACAGTTTACGGCGCAGTATACAACCTACCTGCGCAATACCTTGGCCAACGAAGCCGAAGAAAGGAAAACGGAAACAAAGTACAAAGCCTCATTCCCCTTCCACAAAAATGACGACACCGATCCGCCTTTGGTGGGCAAACCGGGCGCCGGACAACCCTATCTCAAAAATCTCTGGTTGGGCTATCCTTTCAGCTACGAATACAACGAAGCCCGCGGCCACACATACGCCGTCGAGGATATCCTGAACATAGACCGCATCAACCGCTATGCCGACGCCGCGGGGCTTCCGGCCACCTGCTGGAACTGTAAAACGCCCAAAATCCCCTCATGGGTGGAAGAATTCGGTGACGACAAATTCTGGAGCATGAACTTCAACCTGTTCCGCTCCAAAGAGAGGATAGACGTTGTCGAGCACACCATTGGCTGTGCCAACTGCCACAACGCCGAAAACATGGAACTCTCCCTGTACAGCGTCCCCCTCAAGGACTGGCTCACGCGCACCAAGCAGGACTACAACAAGCTGTCCCGCAACGAGAAGCGCTCGCTGGCCTGCGCCCAGTGCCATTCGGAGTACTACTTCGGCGAACCGGACCACGGTCCGGCCAGAAAGCCTGTGTTCCCCTGGGACAAGGGCTTTGAGCCTGAAGACATGTATGAATATTACAAAGACAAGGGCAAGAAACAGGGCGACGGTTTCGCGGCCTTTGCCGACTGGGTGCATCCGGTGTCCAAGGCGCCCATGCTCAAGGCCCAGCACCCCGAGTACGAATTCTGGCAGAACGGCACGCACGGAGCGGCCGGCGTTTCCTGCGCCGACTGCCACATGCCATACACCGGCGTAGACGATAAAAAGAAGGTTTCCAGCCACCTCTGGACGTCGCCCCTGCGCAACGACGAGATGATCAACAACTCCTGCCGTCAGTGCCACACGGATAAAAGCGTCGAGTTCCTGCGCGGACGGGTGCATTTCACCCAGGACCGCACCTACCGGCAATTGCTGCTCGCCCAGGACATGTCCGTTCTGGCCCATGAGGCCGTGCGCCGCGCCTCGGAATGGCAGGGCACAAAGGGACCGGACTTTGACGAAACCCTGGCCCAGGCACGGGAAATGGTCCGCAAAGGTCAGTGGTTCTGGGATCTGGTGTCGGCCGAAAACAGCGTGGGTTTCCACAACCCCGCCAAGGCCCTGGACACCCTCGCCAAGTCTCAGCAGTTCAGCCGCAAGGCCGTGGAACTGGCGTCCTCCGCGACCGATTATGAAATCGCAAAGGATCTGGAAGGCGACGTCCGCGCCCTGGTGCCGCCCATTCTGGAATGGTCCCGCAAACTGCAGATGGACCAGGCCAATCTGGACATGCACGTCTGGACCCGCTACCTGAAGCCCCTGCCCAAGTCCGAGTTGGTGTGGGACGGTCAGGAACGCAAGCAGCCCATGAAGACCTCCGGTGCGGAAAAGGCCGTCCCCGGCCCGCTCTCCGCGCTGGACAAGTAAGCGGTACTACGCAAGGGGCCGCAAGGCCCCGTAAAAAAGCCGGGATCAATATCCCGGCTTTTTTGTGCTCAACGTAAAGGCAATTTGATTTTGAAACGCTTCCTTCGGCGCTTCACGGCGTTCAGGCCGGACGGTACACGGTGTGCCGGCGCACGGCGCGCGCCTTGCTCTCCCCGGTCAGGATCATGGCCGAAAGCAGTTCGGCGGCCAGCTTTGCGAAGTACAGGGCCACGCCCTCCGCGCCGCCACCGACCACAGCGGGCACGAGAGGCCGCCCTATGAGCGCGGCGTCCGCGCCCAGAGCCAGCGCCTTGAGTACGTCCGCACCGTTGCGCAACCCTCCGTCCACGAAAACTTTTATCCTGCCGCGCACTGCCGCCGCCACGGAAGGCAAAACCTCGACTGTTGCCGGGCAAGCCTCCAGCGCCCGGCCGCCGTGGTTGGAAACAACGATGCCGCTGACGCCGATGTTGGCCGCGGCAACGGCCTCGTCCGGGGTCATGATGCCCTTGAGTATGATCGGCAGTTTCGTGCTGCGGACTATTTTTTCCAGTTCCGCCGGATTTCCGGCGCCGACGGGCAACGCGGGCGCGGGCGGACGGAAGGCGGCGGCATCCACGTCCACGGCAGCGGCAATCGCGCCGGCTTCTTCGGCCATGCGGACGCGCCGGATGATTTCTTCCGTTCCGTGCGGCTTGATGGTCACAATGCCATACCCGCCCTGCTTTCCGACTGCCTTGAGACCCGCTTCAAAAATGCCGGGGACAAAGGCGTCTCCGCTCCAGGCGACGGTTCCGGCCGCGCGGCTGCCGGCATGCAGGCCGTCCGCCAGTTCATCCTCGCTCAAGGCGCCGCCCATATTGGTCTTGGCTCCGGCCAGAGGCGCGGCCATGACCGGCAGGGCCAGAGTCCGCCCCCAGAGTTCCAGACTCAGGTCCGGCACCGGAGAACTGTGCAGGGCGCGCAGGTTCAGCTTGACGGCGCGGAAAGCACTCACATTTTCCATAAAGGCCGCCCCGCCGCCTATGCCTCCCATGCCGGGAACCTCACCGGTACAGGCTCGCCCGTCGCAGACAGGACATACCCTGCAGACACCCTTGAGTTTCTCCCGGGCCTTGATCCTGATTTCGTGCATATCCACGACAATATCCTATTTTTTCGTATTGTTGCTCATTTCACCGATGAACACCCTGCAGTCCATGGGCAGTTTGAGACCGGCGTCCCGCACGGCAACGGCTCCGGCCGCCTTCAGCATATCCCTTATTTCCCGGCCTGTGTAGGCTTTGCCTCCGGGAGTCTGCACCAGCATGTTCAGGGCAAAAAGGGCCGCGTGTGCGGGGCCGCTCCTGTCGTCATGCAGGGTAAATTCCTGGATGCAGAGGAGCCCGCCGGGGTTCAGACAGGCCGCTGCCGCGGCGATCAGGGCTGCGGCGTCCTTTTCGTTCTCGCCGTGAATGACCTGGGAAATCCAGGCTACGTCGTAGTTGCCCGGAAGCGGGTCAGTCTTGAAATTGCACGGACAAAAGGTGATGCGCCCCTCAAGGCCGAAGCGGGCGATACATTTGCGCGCCGTGGGACCGCTGCCGGGCAGGTCGAAAATATCAGCCTTCAGTCCGGGGTTCTGCCGGCAGAAATAGACGGCATAGGCTCCGGGACCGCCGCCTATGTCCATGAGCCTTGCGCGCCCGGAAAAATCCAGTCCCGAGGCCACGGAGGGGGCTTGCAGACTTGCCACGTTGAACATGCCCATGAGGAAATCCTCGCGGGTTTTCTCGTCCTCCGTGAAAATCGTTTCGGAGCGCGTCACCATGCGGCCCTTGCGCACGGTTTCGGGCAGACGCAGCCAGTTCTTCATGATCTGCGCGTGGTGGCTGATGATGAAGCCCGTGTATTCCGGCGACTCGCGCGACAAGAGGCGCAGGACTCCCTCTGGGGCGCGGACCTTGTCCCCCGACATATCCAGCAGTTCTTGGGCGCGCAGGGCGGTGACGAGCATGGACAGGGCCTCTTGGTCGCAGTCCAGTTCGCGCGCCAGGGAGGGCAAGTCTTTGGGGCCGTTGCCGAGAACGGTGAAGATGTCCAGTTCCACTCCGGTCTGCAGGACGCACCCGGCCCAGTATGCGCCGGAAATTTTCTGGAGTTCTTCCGCTTGCCATTCTTTCACCATGAGAGATCCCTCCCTTTCGGCCTTTGCTCTGCGTCGTCGGAATTACGCTACGCCCGGTAATGACAAACGCAACGTATCCGGCGCCCTCCAGGCCTTTGTTCTGTGTTGTCGGAATTACTGCCGGGTATCGGTGACCCGCCGCGATTTGCCGAAGGAACGCGGCAACGCGCCCGGGTTGACGATCCGCACCTCCGCGCTGACCAGCACTCCTGAATGCAGGCTCTTGGCCACGCGTGCCGCCAGGAGCGCATCCGCATCACTACCCGCGCCTTCCGCCCGCTCAATTTCCAGAAGCATGGAGTCGAGCCCGTCTTTCCGGCTCAGGCTGATGTGGTATTCCGAGCCGAGTTCGTCATGGCGGTGCATGACGTCGGTGATCTGTCCGGGGTAAATGTTGACGCCCCGGAAGATGATCATGTCGTCGGAGCGCCCGAGCAGGCGGTCGTGCCGGGGCATGGAGCAACCGCAGGGGCAGGGAGAGGGGAGCAGACGGCTGATATCTCCGGTGCGGTAACGGATCAGCGGACTTGCCTCCTTGCGCAGGCTGGTGACCACCATTTCGCCCGTCTGTCCGGGGGGGACGGGTTGCAGGCTGTCCGGGTCCACTATTTCGATGACGAAAAGGTCGGCCCAGTAATGCAGTCCGTCGTGGGCGCGGCATTCCAACGCGGTGCCGGGGCCGTACATTTCGGTCATGCCGCCGATGTCGAAACTTTCGTTGATGCCCAGAGCGCGCTCAAAAGAAGAGCGCATCTTCCTGCTGTAGCCTTCCGAACCGAAGATGACCGTGCGCAGTTTCACCTTGTCCGCCAGATTGTGTCTCTGCACTTCCTCCCCCATGAGCAGGGCCATGGAGGCCGTGCTGCACAGGCAGGTTGTGCCGAGGTCCGTCAGCATCTGCAGATGTATTTCCAGGTTGCCCGCGCCTACAGGCACGGCCAGAGCGCCGAACAGCTCGCAACCGCGCTGAAAACCCGCACCTGCCGTCCAGAGTCCGTAGCCCACGGCGATCTGTACCCGGTCCTGCGGGGTCAGGCCGGCCAGTTCGAAACAACGGGCCATCTGCAGGGCGAAGGTATCCACATCCTTTTGCGTGTAAGCCAGAATTTTGCGTTTGCCGGTGGTTCCGCTGGAGGCGTGCACGCGCACCACTTCCGACTCCGGCACGCTGAGCAGGGGCAGGGGATAGCCTCGGCGCAGGTCGTCCGCAGAGGTGAAAGGCAATTTGTCCAGATCTTCCAGGCCGCGCACGGCGCGCGGGTCTATGCCGGCTTCCCCGAACTTCGCCCGGTAGGCCGGGGAATGGGCGCAGGCATGCGAAACTGTCCGGCGCAGGCCGTCATCCTGAATGCGCCGCAGATTTTCCGGGCTGAGTTGGGGTATGAACCGACTCATTTTCTTTTTTGCGATCCGCAACCGGCTCCGTTCACTGATTGACTCCGTCCCGGCGGATAGGGAGCCGGGCGGATTGCCTCTCCTAAAGCAATTTGATTTTGAGACGCCTCCTCCGGCGTTTAACGGCAAAAGCAAGTTTTGCCTGCGCCTGCGGGGCGGGCGGCGGCGCTTCACGCTTACGCCGCCAGAGCATTTTCAACTTTGAAATGCTCTGGAAAGGAAAGGGTACGGGGAATGTGCTCCCGGCATGGGCGGAAGTCAAGCGGGAATCTCCTCCGCATTGGGAGCGCTTGACCGAAACAGGCGGCACCCGGATCGACCGATGAGGAACCTTGAAAAATGACTTGACAGGCAGTGCGGCGGGTTATCGTAAATCTGTTCTAAGGCAATTTGATTTTGAGACGCTCCCTTCGGCGCTTAACGACGAAAACAAGTTTCACCTACGCCTGCGGGGCGGGCGGCGGATACCCGCCACCGGAGCATTGTGCAATTTCATTTGCAAAATGCTCTATTCCGGCATTTCCGCCGACAAGGCGGCGCAGTATCCCTCTTTCTTTTTACGTAGTACCGTGAAGTTGCTCAGTATATGTTCCATATCGGAGCGCCTGACGCCGTACAGCCCGGCCACCAGCACATCGTTCCGAATTTTCAGGCGCTCGGCAGGCATTTCCGAAGCGGGAATTTCTTCTTCGGAAACGCCGAACTCTTCCGTCAATTCCTGAAAATCATCTTTGTTGTAGTGCAAAGTGAGTAACAATGAATTGCGGACAATCTCGGCGTAAACGGGATTATAGTTGATCTCCACATCCGTCGGCTGCGGTATCGGTTGCCTGAAAAGGCAGGACTTGCTTACATGGAGAACGGTAGAGAAACGCAGTATCCAGTCAAAGACCAGGGAATTGAAAATGCACTGTGCGAATAATAATCTCTGCACCGGAATTTCAACCGCGATAACAGTGCGATTAACCGAATCGAGCGTATATTTTTTGGGGATTGACAGAGGCAACGTCTGTTGCGCGCCGATATTTTTCGGCAGCAAAGCGGCAATAAGCGTGCGTTCGCCCGTATCGTCCGCAATATCACGAAAACCTAATCTGAAATAGTTTCTGTCAGGCACGACAAAAGGTGCAAGCTCTCCTTTCCTGTGCAGGCCGAGTTCATTGAGGACGGCTTTTTGCTTCGGAATATCGGGGTAGTATGCTTCTATATCCGGATAAATATCGTCGATTATCCGGTAAATTTCCCTGGGCAGCAAATATTTGTCGAATTCATAAGGGTCCAGCCGATATTCCGGCAAAGCGCCTCCCCGCTTCCCGTACTGACTGTCGTACTGTTGAATGCTTGTTCTTTTATAGAGGAGGAGAACGGCTTCCGTTGTCTTTTCATGGAAAACCGCCCTGTCGGTTGCCGCATTAAGTTCGTTTCTGAAGTCCAGCCAGGCAGGGTCAAGCACCGAAAATTTCGTGTAAAATCGTTTCAGGAGGTCAATATCTTTCCTTCCGGCGCCTGTTTCCAGGTACGCCATATAGGCAGGTGACAAGTTCCGCAGGTCTTCCAGGGAATACTCGAATGCGCCCTCGTCCCCGAGCAGGACTGCCGGGTCGCGCTGCATGAAGCGCATGCGGGCCGATTGGTCCGGGTCTTTGACGCGGGCGATCTGAAGCAGGCCGAACTTGTATCGGCTGTCCACATCGGGAAAAATTTTGCCGCTGTTCTCAAAGCCGTCAAAAGCCACGATGCTGAATTCGGCAAAAATATGTTTACGCAGTTTTGCCGAATCGTCTTCAGTTAGCAGCCCGGTCGGCAGAATGCAGTTGATGGTGCCGCCCGCGGCCGACAACTGCAGATCGCGCTCGACAAAGAAGCGGAACAGCCGGCCGCCCGCGCCTCCGGCGTGCGGGTAACAGGCTCTGAGGTATTCGTTGTATGCCTGGGCGTAGATTTTGCCGGCTTCGTACCTGTCCATGATGTCCGGGTCCGCCAGAAGTTCCGCCCGGACATCGGCCCTTTTCTGATTTGTCATGGAGCGGTAGTTGGAGCGATACAGTTCAAAGAAGACGGGGTCTTCAAAGCTTGTCTTGTCCCACGGCGGGTTTCCGATGATTATGTCGAAGCCGGGGTTGTCGGAAATGAAAACTTCAGGAAATTCCAGGGAGTAATGGAAAAAACCGTATATTTCCCGGTATGCTTGAATCAGTTCCATATGTTGAGGGTGTTCCCGCCTGAACACATCCATTACCAGGTTGCTTATCAGTCCTGCGCTGTTGCTGTTTTTGTGCCCTTCAGCCGTACGCATCTCGCTGAACGTGACTACATCTATCAGTTCGTTCAGTCCTTGCAGAACAGGAAGTATTTCATTCCGGTATATCTCTCCGGATGTTCTGATATCCGCGTCCGTAATATCCTGCAGGGCATTCAGGCGTTCGCGGACATCCTTCAAGGAATCGAAACGCCCGTGGACGTATTGTTCGACGGCCATGACCACTTGCCCGGAATGGACCATGGTTTCTTCAAGAGCGTGAAGAAAGTTTCTGGACGTGCCGACAAGTGCGTTGCCGACCTTGATGTGATGCTCGATAAATGCAAGGGGAGTGCCGAAAATAAAGGTTTCCATCCACAGGCTCAATTTGGTCAGTTCCACGGCGAAAGGCTGCACGTCCACACCGTAGATCAAGTGTTTGAGCAGTATCCTTTTCAGCACGGCAAACTCGTCGGACTCCGCGCCGTCAAGGCCGATTTCCCGGCGGACGGCGTCAATCCGGGCCTTTTCTTCAGTCAGAATTTTCCTGAGTTTGGAATCGATATCCATGCGGCCCAAGCAGCGGTCAGCCAGACAGGCGAGGGTTTCCACCAGAATATGCCCGCTCCCGCAAGCGTTGTCCAAAATACGCAGGTCCAGAACAGAGTCTTCAGCGGACATCCTTCCGAGATGGTAGTCCACTGCGCGTTTCACGAGCGGGAACGACAGGGACCGCGGCGTATGATGCCGGGCAGTTGCATCGCGCGAATTTCGATCACCGACAAGGTAAAGGGCACCGGCCGGAATTTTTGTTTCATGGAAGACTTTGTGCTTTTTGTCGCTTTTGAGTTGCGCGGCATCGGATGCGTCGAAATATCCGTCCTGCCGCGTCCCGTCCTGACCGCTGTAAACAATATGGTATCGTTCTTTTTCGCCGACGCGGAATTCGAATTTCAGCAACCCGTCGCAAACGCCGCCCAGATTCACGGCCGGCAAGGACCGGAAATCGCGCCGCTCTTTTTCTTTATTTTTTTCCGAATTTTCGTCCGCGTTGATGACGCGCAGTTTATCCAGCACAGAGAGCAATTCGCTGTTGGAAAAGACTCTCAGACGTTTCAGGAGGGGTGCCCGGTCCGCATCGAAAAGAGCGCCGCTCAGCGGGGGAATGTCGAGATTTTCGTTGCCTCTGTCCAGGATGACGAACAGCCGTTGCAGATCGTCCCATGCCCCGTATTGTTGCGCGGGTTCGTCCCGCAATTTCTCATGGATTTTCCCGAGGGAAAGCCTTGGGTAATTCAGGTGTTTTGCAAGCAGATCCTGATGTCTGTCTTCAAAGTACGAGACAAACAGGAGGCGGAAGAGCATATACAAGGCGTTTTCAAAGACGGAGCGCAGGTTTTCGGGCGACGGGTCATAGTCTGAGGCGGCGTAGACAGCCCGGCCTATCTGCTCAAACAGCGAGCGCCGGCCGTCAGTTCCGTAAATCACTTTTTTGAGGTCTTCTTCGCACGCAATTTTCCGCTGCCGGTCGGCCCCGGATATGCATTCACAGGGCGTTTCAAGGGCGGGGTCCGCGGACATGTATGTCTCTCTCCCGAACAAGCCGCGGAACACGCGGAAAGCGTTGATGTCGCCCGCCTGCGCGATGCGGTCCAGGTAAACCCGTATGTATTTTTTGTCGGCAACGGCCTGCCGGTTGTCCGTCAGCCGCCATTCCCTGCCGTTTGTGAGAATTCCGAAGGGGAGATGAAGGAGGTTGAGGTGCTCGAGCAGTTGAAAATGGGGATTGCGCGCCGAGTCCGCTCCGCCGGTATCAAGCCGCCCGTCGGCGTTTCCGCTTTCAACGACGGTAACAATGCCGGCCGGCGACCGCCTGCGCGCTTCATCGGGCAGGGCTACATGCCGCTCATATTCGGCCTGTGAAGCGAACAGCGCCCAGTCGGGAGAAAATTTTTTGCCCTGGATGACAAAATTTTCCTTTGGCAACGGGACCCATCCGAGCAGATCCAGAACAGCATGAATTACGGATTCTTCCGGCCGGCTTTCGTCGGATGCCGCAGAAGCGGCTGCAAATATGCCCTGAACGGTGGAGAACTGCCGTTTGATATCAGGAACGGCAGGGAGAAGCGCAAGGAGGTCCTTTTCGAACAGGTTGCGCTCATAGAGCCGGTTTTCAAAGAAGTCGTCCGGTGTGCTCATGGCAAAGCTGTAACTGAGAACCGGGGATCAGGCAAGGGCGGGAATTTTCCCTGCCGGACAGAAAGTCAGAGCATTTTCATTTTTTAAAATACTCTAGGAGCCTGTCGGACTTTGCCTTAAAATATTTATAACATACTGAAATTATTATATACGGCTTTCATTGATCGGATTTGCTATATATAAAAATATCAGTATGTTACAGAAAATACAT